>JAHFKS010000009.1 GCA_023245215.1 Candidatus Microgenomates bacterium
TTCTAGCCACCCTAAATATAATCCATCTCTCGAATAAAAATAGTCGTTATAAATAAAGCCAATATAAATTCCTCTTGAATTATAAATATAAAGAGTGCTCATTTTTTTCTTATTTTTTCTTTTGTAATTTTTCTATTTTCGATTTTTGGTTGAATTTCATGTTCTAATTTAATTTTTCCTTTATGTTCTGGAATATATATTGCTGGAACAGCAAATCCTACTCCTAATTGAACATTATTTATCAAAGCTTGATAGATTTCAACAATATCGACTCCGTGAAGTGATAATGCTCCAATTGTCATTGACTCTACTTTTTCTAGTAAATTATTTCGATTTCTTCTTTTTGCGCTAACTACTCCAATTACTTCTCCTTTTACATTCATTAAGGGACATCCACTATTACCAGAATTTACTGTCCCATCAATCAAAAAACTTGTTATACCAGCAACATCTTTAATTATAGCCGATATTATTCCTTGATGTGTTGTTAAAGATTGAGCTGAAAATGGATAGCCAGAAAAAATTACTGGCATACCTTCAATCACAGTTTCGTACTTAGAGTTCATTAGAGGTTCCCTTGACGAATCATCAAAACTAACCAATGCTAAATCATGTTCGTCATCTCTAATCACAACTTTACCAGTAATATATTTACCTGATGAAGGAAATCTTAAAGCAATTGAACTTCCATCTTTGACAACGTGATTACAAGTTACAAGTATATTCTTTTTTAAATATATAAAACCGCTTCCAGTTCCAAGAAGTTCATTTTTATTATTGAATACAGCTATAAAAGCAATGCTATTTTTTACTTTCTTGATAACGTTTGAATAATCCACACAGCATATATAATACTCTATAAAATATTTTCTTACAATATTAAAAAATACGTCGTAAATTAGAGAAATTTACGACATTTATTTAATAACTTACTCAATTCTTTTGAATAAGGCGGAAACTTTCTTTTTATTCTGTAATTAATATAAATAATCATTCTTCTAGCATTTTCTCCCGACTTATATCCCATTATTTTTGCAATTTCTTGGAGTGTCTTACCCTGTTGACGTAGTTCCCAAGCTAAATAGTATCGTTTAATATTTTTCAAATTGGTCATATTTAATCTATTAGACTCATATGCCTCATGGGAGTCTATGGACTATAACCTACAAAAGCAGTTTATTGGATTGTTGGAGAAACCTGAAAAATGCGATATCTTAGTGGACTTGAGAGGAGTCGAACCTCTGACCTTTGCAATGTGAATGCAACGCTCTAACCAACTGAGCTACAAGTCCTTATATATGTATATTATATATAATCCCTTGTTTTTTGAGCTGGATTTCCCTACAATAAAAAACTATGCTGAAGGGCGCGAAAACAGTCATTGACTTCGTCATGGATATTCTGGAGACGGTCGTCTTCATCGGCTCCATATTCATCGTCGTCTATCTATTCATACTCACTCCCAACCAGGTCAAAGGCGCCTCGATGGAGCCCAACTTCCATACAGGAGACTACATTCTGACGAGCCGGATAACCTATAAATTCAGAAAATTGGAAAGGGGAGACGTGGTAGTCCTTAAATCGCCGAAAAACCCCGATATTGAATACATAAAACGGATTGTCGGTCTGCCCGGCGACGTCCTCAATATAAAAGACGGCGACGTTTTTATAAATAACAACTTAATTACAGAAAAATATATTGCTGCCAGAACCAATCTCTGGGAAGGCGGCTGTATCAAAGACAACGTCCCTTACTCTATCCCAACTGACGAAGTTTTTGTGATGGGGGACAACCGTCCAAGGTCTTCTGATTCGAGGGAGTTCTGTTCGGTTCCGGTTCAAAGCCTTATAGGACAAGTTTTCTACCGCTACTTTCCGGCAAACGTAATCGGAGTGATCAGCAATCCCCTTCCCCAGTCAATCAGATAATTTGGCGAGGACTTCTTTGGCCAATTTTGAAGAATTTTCCAGATTGCCCTTTATTTCTAGATTGAGATTAGTTTTTATCCGCGTCTGTTTCAATTCAACCTTGAGTCCGGGAAATTTTCTTTCCGAACGGCTTATCAGGTCGGCTTTTTCTACATCGGTAAAAAATGCCCCTTTGTCATGAATCTGATAAATGACAGCTCTTATCAGTTCTTCCGTCTGTCTTATCGTAAGGTTTTCGGACAGGATTTTTTCATATATCTCCATGAGCTTCTTTTCGTCTTTGACGCGCGATATCAAAAAAAGGTGGCTGACGTCAACTAACTTTGAATAAAAGCCGTCGACGATAATCTCCGGCAGGTTGTTCAACCTGTTCAAATGACAGAGATAAGAAGAGGTAATGGAAAGTTTTTTTGCCAAATCAATCACCCGGAAGTTTTTTTCTGTAAGAAGAAAACGGATAAGTTTTGCTTTGGTGAAAACGTCTGTCTCTTTCTTTATTTTTTCAATGACGTCATCCATGAGGACATTTTACACTACTGATACGAAAGCTTCTCCCCTTCTTTCAAAAAATTTCACCTTGCCTTTTTTCATGGCGAGAATCGTAAAATCGCGGGAAAGCATGGTTCCTGGTCCGGCGTTGACCTTAGTACCTCTCTGGCGAATAATGATGTTACCTGGAATGACGAGGCCGCCGCCGAAGACTTTAACGCCGAGCCTCTTTGACTTGGAATCGCGGTTGCCTCTAACTGTTTTTTGCGCTTTTGTATGTGCCATTTATATTTTTAAAATTTTTAAAGAAGTCAACTGCGGTCTAAACCCTCTGACTTTTCTGTACCTTACTTTTGACTTAAATCTTGCCACTCTTATCTTTTCTCCTTTGAAACTCGAAATGACTTCAGCCTGGACTTTTTTTGTCAAACTTGGCATTCCGAGATCGACAGACTTTCCTTCCTCGTCAAAGGTCATCAAAGTCTCGAGCTCGACTTTTTCCTTATCCTTTGCTTCCATTCTGTCGACGACAATTTCATCGCCCTCTTTAACTAAATATTGTTTGCCGCCTGTTTTTACAACTGCGAAAGTAACCATAAGTATAAATTATACAAAAAAAAACTAAGGAAGCAATGCGAAACCAATAAGAAGCGCCAGGATCGATGAACCGCCGTATGATATGAAAGGCAAAGCAACGCCGGCCACCGGCATCATACCCATATTCATCCCGACGTTGACAAACACCTGGAAGATCAAGTATGACAGCATCCCCAGGCAGAAAAGAAACTTCGCTTTCCCTTCACCGCTTCTGTCAAAATAGAACTTGATCGTCCTTTTGGCAACGTGATAAATAAGCAGCGAATAAAAAATCAGGACAAACAAGCCTCCGAAAAAGCCGAACTGTTCGACGAGCGAGGCAAAAGCAAAATCGGTGGTATTTTCCGGCAGGAAGTAAAGGCGCGACTGCGTCCCCAATCCGAGGCCTCGGCCGAAAAACTTTCCGCTCCCTATAGTAATGACGGCCTGAATTATGTTGTAGGCAATCCCCTGCGTGTCAAGATGGGGGTTGAAAAAGCTGAAAATCCTCGCCTTCTGATACTCTTTCAAAAAAAACCATCCCAACGGCAAAAACAAAGAGGCCAGACCGAAAAAAGATGTCAGATATTTTTTTGGGATGTTTGAAAAGAAAACAATCAATAAATAAATTACTAAAAAGGCGGCGGCGTTTGCCAAATCAGGCTGTTTGAAAATAATAAAAAACGGCAGCAAAAAATAAAGAAAGCTTTTGAAGAATAGAGAGAAATCATTCTTGAATAGGTCCTTTGTCGACAGATAATCGCTCATAAACAGAATGAAAAAGGGCTTGAAAAATTCGCTCGCCTGGAACCGCAAAAAGTAAAAATCGAGCCACCTTTTGGACCCGCGGGCTTCGATGCCGATAACATAAGTAACCACCAAAGCAGCGATGAAAAAAAAGTAAAAAAACCTCGAGTTCACCTGGAAAAAATGCCGACCGAACGACTTGATAAAAAAATAGATGGCAAAAGCTATCACGCAGTAAATAAGTTGGCGGAAAAACAAACCCTGGTTAAGCCCAAAAAGATTAAACAGTCCGAATACCGACAGGAAGATTGAAGGAATGAATAGATTCATTTTTTTATCATCAGCCTTTTTTTAATCAGGTCAATATCTTTAGCAAACTCTTTGGGAACAGCCAAATCAAGATAGTCAGTCGGCTTCAACCCCATTTCTTTTCTTTTTGCCTGGATCGAACGCATAAACTCCCTCAGGCTTCCCTCATATGCCAAATCCGATTCGGAGACTTTGACTTCTTTTTTCGGAAAACGGACGGTTTTATTGACGACGACGTTTTTTATGTTCAATTCTTTTAAAATAATTTCCCAGACTGCCGGTGAAAGCGACGAATAATCGCCTTCGATTTTTAAATCAAGTCCTGCCAGGGGGATGCGGACTTTTTTTCCTTCGATTTTCCTCTTGGCATGTCCGGCTTCAACGACCCGCCTAGCCGATTCCATCTCTTTCTCTAATCTTAAATCCTGAATCTTAAATCCTGAATCTTTTTCCGGCCAGTTTTCCAGATGGACCGACTCTCCGTTTGTTAAATTAGTATAGATTTCTTCGCTGATAAACGGCATAAAAGGCGAAATGACAATAGACAAATCAACTAAGATGTAGTAAAGAGTCGAATAAAAACTGGTCTTATCAGCGCTGTCTTCCGAATTCACCCAGACGCGGTCGCGGCTCCTTCTGATAAACCAGGTTGATAAATCGGAAACGAATTTCTCGATTTCCAAAGCAGAATCTTTGGCGTTAAACTCTTTCAGGTTTTTTTCAACGGATAAAACTGTTGACGCAAATCTGCTCAAAATCCATTTATCCAAAACGTTTTTTATCTCTTTTGATTTTTGAATTTCAAATTTATCTAAATTTGAGTATTCAACAAAAAACTTATAAACATTCCAAAGCATCAGATAAAACTGGCGCCTAACTTCATCGGCTTTATGGTAGCCGAAAAGCATATTGTCGGCCGGATTTTGACGGCTGTACATCCAGCGCATGACGTCGACGCCGATCTTATCAGCGCCTTCGTTAAACTCAATCGCGTTTCCCCAGCTTTTATGCATCGGCCGGCCGTCTTCGCCGAGCAAAGTTCCAAATCCCAAAACTCTTTTGAAAGGCGGCTCATTTTCAAGTACAGTCGATTCGGCAATCATGGCGTAAAACCAATTCTTGAACTGACCGGGAAAAGACTCGGTGATAAAGTCAACCGGAAACCAGTTCCGCCATTCTTTTTTATTTTTTAGATACAAAGGCTGGCCTTGATTATTTTCAGCTATAGTAGAGTAAGGGACAATACCAGCATCGAGCCAAGGATTACCGACATCTTCTATACGTGATACATCGCTGCCGCACTTTGAACATTTTATCTTTACTTCGTCAATGAATGGTTTGTGCGGGCTTTTGCCTTCAAACTTGTCCCAGCCGGAAACTGCCCTATTTTTCAGTTCTTCTTTTGACCCGAAAACTTCAAAGTGTCCGCACTCCTTGCATTCGTAAATAGGAAGAGCCAAGCCCCAGTAGCGGTTTTTTTTGGAAATCAGCCAGTCGTGCATGTTTTTCAGCCAGTCAAGCTCTCGGTCGAGTCCGAACTCCGGCATCCATTTTATTTTTTTTGCCACTTCCATCATCCTCTGGCGCAAAGATTTTCCTTCAACGGTTTTATCCATTGCAACGTACCATTCATCTGCTACCTTCCAAACTAATTCTGTTTTACACCTCCAGCAGGCAGGATATCGGTGCTTGTACCTCTCGATGTTAAAAGCCCAATTTGCTTCGTTGCTGTTTTTTTCCGATTTAAGGTAGTCAAGAATTATTTCCGGGTGTTTTTTGGCATTCTTGCCGGATAAAAATCCAAATCCTTCAATATAATCAGCGTTGTCGGCGATGACAGGAATCATCGGCAAACCGAGCTTCTTGCCCATCTTAAAATCTTCGACTCCGGCCGATACGGCGGTATGAACCATGCCTGTACCTTCGGTCGTCGTTATAGGAAGAATCAGTTCATCAGTGGCAAAAACCGTGTGGAAGTTTTTCGGGTTTTCCTTTTTGACTTTGGCTACAGCCGGCAGAATGTCAAACGGCCCCTCATACTTAAGCCCGACCAATTCTCTCCCTTTGACTGTTTTAACGATTTTTTTGTAATCTTTCTTAAAAACTTTTTCAACCAGGTCTTTAGCGACCCAGAACTTTTGCCCTTTTGTTCCCTCAACCAATGAATAGTCAATTTTCCCGTCAACGGCAACGGCGATGTTGGCCGGGATTGTCCAGGGAGTGGTAGTCCAAACAAGAAGATTTTCATTACGCCCGACTATCGGAAGTCCGAAATAAACCGATTCGTGAACCAACTCCTTATAGTCCTCTGTCAACATTTCATGCTGTGAAATTGCCGTCTCGCATCTTGGACACCAAGGGACAGACTCGTGGCCTTTATAGATCCAGCCGTTGTCGAAACATTTTTTCAAAAAAAGCCAGATCATGTAGTTGTTTTCGTCGCTCATCGTAAAATACGAGTGATCCCAGTCGGCAAAATATCCGAGCCTCTTTGACTGATCGGTTTGGATAGCGGAGTATTTTTTCACCCTGTCCTTGCACATCTGGACGAACTTGGCGATTGAAGCAAATTTATCCCCAGGCACCAAATTTTCTATGTCTTTTTTGGACTTTAACTTGAGTTCTTTTTCCACTTCGACTTCGACCCATAACCCTTGGCAGTCAAAACCGTTTTGGAATCTCTCTTGGTAGCCAAGAAGATTATAAAATCTTGGCCAAAGGTCTTTATAAGTCCTGCCCCAGGCGTGGTGGACTCCCATAGGGTTATTGGCGGTAATCGGACCGTCCATAAAAGAGAAATATTTTTTACTTTTTTTGTTTTTATTGAGATATTTTTTGACAATTCCTTTACCATACCAGTGCTTCAGCCACTTTTTTTCCATCTCGGGAAAATTTTGATTGCCTCCGACCGGTTTAAACATAGAAGTAAATTATAGCATTATTTTTTTCTCAAAAAAGCAGGGATGTCCAACTCTGAAGTCTCGTCCAAAAATTCATCGTCATCGTTTATCGGCTCTTCGACTTTTTCTTTGTCGGAAAGTTCCTTAACTGGTTCTTCTTCTTTGTCTCTCAGTTCGTCGCCTTTTTTAAACCTAAATAGTTTGAGTTTATTATCGTCAAACTTGGTGGCGATAATGGTGATTTTCAGCTGATCCATCAATCTGTCATCAATTACAGCGCCGAAAATAATATCAGCGTCCGGGTCAACTGTCTTGGCAATAATTGAAGCGGCTTCATCTATTTCAGCCATAGTCAAATCGGGCCCGCCGACAATATTGAAAAGGACTCCTTTGGCGCCTTCAATGGAAATATCTAAAAGCGGGGAAGAAATCGCCTGCTTAATAGCGGCAATGGCCCGCTTGTCACCGCTCCCTACTCCCATTCCCATCAGCGCTGTTCCGGAATTGTTCATTATCGATTTAACGTCGGCAAAATCTACATTGATTAAACCTGGTGTGGTAATCAGCTCGGCGATTCCTCTTACACCGGATGTCAAAACTGTATCTATCTTTCTGAAAGCTTCCAATATGGGAGTTTTTTTATCAACGATATTTAGGACTCTCTGATTGGGAACAATAATTAGTGTGTCGACTTTTTCTTTCAGCCTGGAAACTCCGTCTTCGGCGGTAAACTTTCTTTTTACGCCTTCAAAATCAAAAGGTTTTGTAACAACGGCAATAGTCAATGCGCCGGTTTCTTTGGCGATCTCGGCAATAATGGGCGATGCGCCTGTTCCCGTGCCTCCGCCCTCGCCGCAGGTGATAAAAATCATGTCGGCTCCGTTTAGTTCTTCTTTAAGCCTTTCCCTTGACTCCTCGGCTGCCTGGCGTCCGACCTCCGGGTCGCCGCCTGAACCCAGTCCTTTAGTGAGATTTTCGCCAATCTGGATTTTAATGGTGGCTTTATTATTAAGAAGGGCCTGGGCGTCAGTATTAACTGTGATAAACTCAACTCCCGCGACTCCGCCTTCGGCTATCATTGAAGAAATTGCATTGCCGCCTCCGCCACCGATCCCGACGACCTTGATGCGGGCAGCTTGACCGGCTCTTGGTTTGATTAACATAATTAAGGTATGAACTGCTTAAAAAAATCTTTTACTCTTCCCATCGATCCGCCAAGCTTAAAATCTCGCAAGACTTTGCCAAAGTTTTTAAACCCGGCGTTTTCTTCCGTCATTATATTTTTTAATCCGTATAAAAGCAAACCGATTGTCGACGCGTATTGCGGGTCGACGGTCTCGTCAACCAGCCCGGTCACTTTGTCCGGAATGCCGATTCTTACCGGCAAACCGACGACTCTTTTTCCGGTTTCTAGCATTCCGACTGTCAAAGCGCCGCCGCCGGTTATAACCATTCCTGACGGCACCAGCTGGCTGAAATCGCTTTTTTCAATTTCCTCAAAGACGAGTTTAAAAATTTCTTCCAGACGCGGCGCGATAATGCCGTCGACAAGAGTTTTTAAGGAAACCTCGTTTATATTTTCTTCAAGATTAAGTTCGTTTAAATTAATCTGCGGATTTTTTTTCTTGTTGTTTAAATTTTTACTCAAGAAAACTTTGATTTTTTCCGCCGAATCCAAAGAAATTCTCAAACCGACGGCAATGTCATTGGTGATGTGGCGGGCGCCTATAGGAATCGAGGAAGAATATGACAAGGCGCCTTCGACAAACATCGTCAAATCGATTTTTCCACCGCCGACGTCCACTAAAACTACTCCCAATTCTTTTTCAGTGTTTGTCAAAACCGCTTCAGCCGAAGCCAGTCCTGAAAAAACAAAACCCTGGTTTTCGATGCCCAGGTCGTCCAAAACGCGGTCAATATTTTTTAAATTGGTCGAAGAAGCGGTGATAATGTGGGTTTCCACCTCGAGTCTGACGCCGCTCATCCCTATCGGGCTTCTTATTCCCGGCTGCCCGTCAACGATAAAATCGCGCGGAATAACTTCGATTATCTGGCGGGTAGTCGAAAGGGAAATCGCCCGGGCGGCCTCGATGACGCGCCCGACGTCGCTTTCTGAAATTTCTCCCTGCGGGTTGGAGACGGCGACAATGCCGTGTGAATTTAATGAAGAGATGTGCGGCCCGCCGACTGAAACAAAAGCCTGACTGATTTTGTGGCCGGCCATTCTTTCGGCTTTCTCAACGCTTTCTTCTACTACATCGGTCACTTCTTTTATGTCAACTATCAGACCTTTTCTTATTCCACGGGCCAAGGTTGTGTTGAAGCCGATTATTTTTACTTCGCCGGTTTCCTCTGACTTGACGCCCACGACAGTAGCAATCTTGCTACTACCAATATCAATTCCGCAAATTAGAGTATCTGCCATATTAAAACCTGACAACAGGCTTGTCATAGCGCAAATCTATCTCCTTGAATGACTTTCCTTCAATCTTGAACTGCCTGACAATCTGCTCCAACTGATAGATCTGCAGCTCTCTGTCTTTTTCGCTGCTGAAAATAATTTTTTTGTCGTTCAAATTAAATAGTAACATATCAACTCCATTAATATCAAGGTTATCCACTTTGAAACCCAAATCGACCAGATTTTTCATAAAATAAAGACCGTTCAAAATATCTTTAAATGTAACTAGGTCGCCTGCGTTATAAGATTGGAAGTTAAGTTTTTGGTAAAAATTAATTTTCGAATAACTCCCGGATTCCCTGGATTTATAAATGATTTTCCCCATCGGAGAAAGAAAAAAGTAGCCGTTGTTCACCAAAAGCGCCGCCAACGGCTCATCATAAGTCAGTTTCAGAATCAAGGTCGCCGGATATTTCTTCTCTACATTGACATTCTTAATCGAAGGGTTTTTATTAATTATAGTATCAGCAACCTCTTTCTCTGAAACAAAAATCAGGCTGCTTTTTTTTAATTCGTCAAGGCCGAGAATACTTGAGCGTCCGTTTATAATCCGGATATTTCTTATTTTTACCGAATCATTTAAAAAATTGAGGCCAATAAAAACGGCAGCGCAGAATAGAATAAAAAAAAGAAAGCGGGTTAATTTAACTAAATATTTCTTTAACGATAAACTGACTGACATTTTTTTTGTAAAGATAACTCAAGGATTTAAAATTCTTTTTATAGCTGTCAATATTGGCTATCATTTTATCTATTATCCGAAGAAGTTTTCCGCTTGTCTCTATCTGGTGGAAGATTTCGCCAGTCTGATTCTTAGCAAAAATTTCCGCGTGGAACTGCTGTTCTTTACCGGAAGCCCAGGGCAGCGGGATAAAAACCGCGGGAATTTTCAGATTGACCAGTTCAAAAAAAGTATTTGCCCCTGACCGTCCGACAACCAAGTCTGCGAGCGAATAAACATAGCCCATCTCGTCTTCAAAAAAATGCTTGGCGAGAAAATAACGGTTTTGCAAATCCGGAGGCAATTCTTGTTTATACAATAATAAGTCTTCAAAATCGTGGTATTCCTTGGTGTCACCCGCCTGGTGAATAACAATATATTTTTTTAAAAGACCGGGGAGAATATTCTTGATATGTTCGTTGATGCTGTGGCTCCCGAGGCTGCCGCCGGTAACGTAAATGACCGGCCTGTCTTTATTAACTGAAAACGGCTTTTCTTTGATTTCATATATTGACTGCCTGACAGGGTTGCCGGTAACGATAGTTTTTTTGCTGTCAAAATGGGTCTTTGATTCTTTAAAAGCGACAAATATTTTTTTGGAAAAAAAACCGATGATTTTATTGGCTAAGCCCGTCTTGATAGTCTGTTCGTGGGTAAAGACCGGGATCCTGAAGACGCTCGCCCAAAATACAAGCGGCACAGCCAGATACCCGCCGAAGGAAAGGATATCATCAGGCCTCTGGTCCCTGACAATAAAAAAGGCGTTGAAAAAACCCAAAGGAATCCGCAAAAGACTCCTCAATGATCGCAGCGACAAAAGATGCGTCAGCCGGCCAGCCTGAAGAGGAATAAAAGGAATTTTCCTTTTGTTGATCTCTTTATATTCTAAAGATACGGTTTTTTCCGAATCGAGGGCGTATTTGCGGCCTACGAAAATAATATCCGCTTCCGGTTTGGTTTTTTTAAGTTCTTCTATTACGGCTAAAGCCGGAGCCAAGTGACCGCCAGTGATTAATAACTTCATATTTATATTATACCCTGACTCTTTTTTCTATATTTAACAGAATTCCAACCAGTGCAAAAGATATTAATAGATTGCTTCCTCCATAAGACAGAAAAGGCAGCGGCACTCCGGTCAAAGGAAATAAACCGACCATGCCGGCCAAGTTGATGATAATCTGGAGATTAAAAAAAGCAAAGACGCCGACGGCGAGGAGTTTTGAAAGCTTGTCCGGCGCCACTCTGACCAAATGGTAGATTTTATAGATAAAAACAAAGTAAAGAGCGATCAAAATCAAAGCTCCCATAAAGCCGTATTCTTCGGCAATAATAGCGAATATTGAATCTGTGTGGGCTTCGGGCAAAAAAAGATATTTTTGCCTCGAAGAGCCGAAACCTTGTCCGAACAGCTCTCCCTGCGATAAAGAAATATAAATCTGGTTGATATGGTAAGTAATCCCCTGGGGGTCAATCTTAGGGTTGAAAAAAGCTAACAGCCTGTTCAAGCGATAAGGGGCGGCTTTGATCAAAAGGTAAAAACCGCCAAAGGCCACCGGTACAAGAAGAAAAAGGTTGATAATATTCATCCCTGCCAGATAATAAAGAATCAAACTCAATATAAAAACTATAATTGCCGTACCCATATCTGGTTGGAGGATAATTAGGAAAGTCAAAAATCCAACCAAAGTAATAAATGACAAAAACCTCCGTTTTTCTTTATTTATAAACCAGGAAGAAAGGTAAATGATAATGGAAAACTTGGCCAGTTCGGTCGGCTGGACGTTGAAGAAACCGAAATCTATCCACCGCCTTGCTCCTCCCGCCTGGAGGCCGATGCCGGGAATAAGAACAATCATCATCAGAAGAATCGTTACTCCCAGGGAAATAAAAGAAAAAAAATATAGTTTTTTATAATCAAAAAACGAAAAAAAGATCATAACAAAGATGCCGACAAACAGCCAAATAGCCTGATATTTTAAATAGTGGAAACTGTCGCCAAAACTGCTGGCTGCCCTTATCGCTGATGCTTCAAAGATAAATATCAAGCCAATGAGAGAAAGTATTATCGGTATCGTCGCCAGCTGGGCAAAAAACTTGTTGCGGATAAATATTTTTTTCATCCCAAAAACAGCTCCTTCAATTTTTTGTAGTCAGAATTTGCGTCTGTGAAATGATATTCCACCTTCTTCTGTTTATCTATTTTTTTTTCAATTTCTGGATGTCTATCTAAATAATCTTTTAGCTTTTCAGCTACAATTATTCCTTCTGTCAACACGTTTGTCTTTGCACCCATATAACTTTTTATCTCATTAGCAATGATTTCATAATGGGTACAGGCCAAAAGAAGTGCATCAATATTTCTTTTTTTTAAAGAACTAAGATATTCATCCAATATCGAATCGAGAGTTTTTTTATTCCTGCCCGAATCCTCAATGTAAGGAACCAGCAACGGACAAGCCTGCTGGTATATTATTGAATTTGGCAGTAGTTTTTTTATTTCCTTAACGTACGCCTTCGAATTAATAGTCGCCCTAGTTCCAATCACGCCTATCCTGGCAAATTTTCTTTCAAACAATTTTTCAACCGCCGGCTTAATAACTCCAAGCACTTTTATTTCCGGATAGAACTTGGGTAGATATTCGCGCTGAACTCTTCGTAGCGAAGTCGCAGTTGAAGTATTGCAGGCGATAATAATCAATCGGCAGTTTTTTTTGACCAAAAAATCAACCGCCTGTTTTGTAAATTCATAGATAGTTTCTGCCGACCGGTTTCCGTAGGGCACGCGTGCATTATCTCCGAGATAGATGTAATTATATTCCGGCAGCTCTTTGAGCAATGCTTTCAGGATTGTCAGACCGCCGAGCCCGGAATCAAAAACTCCAATATTCATATTTAAATTAATTATTTAAAATGTATTCAACCGTCCTATTAAACTCTTTTCCGCGATGGAACTCATTATTGAACATGGCGAAAGAGGTGGCTGCCGGTGAAAAAAGAACATAGCCGCCGTGCAGTTCTCTGGCCAATCGATAAGCTTCTTCGACTGCTTCAGACAAATCGTCATACGTCTTAGCCGTAATTTTTCTTGACAAAACAGTCTGAAGAGTATCTAATATCTCATTTGTAAATGAGCCGGACAATAAAACTATCCTCTCAACCTTATCCAACTCGGCGATCAGCTCTTCCCAGGGAAGATTTTTTGAATTCCCGCCCAAAATTAAGACGATTTTTTTGTCCTTAAATGATTCTATCGCTTTGATGGTGGAGGTCGGAGTAGTCGACGTCGTATCGTTCACAAAAATGACGCTGCTTTTTTCACCGACAATTTCCTGTCTGAACGGCAGGCCTTTAAAATTGGAAATAATCTTTATGGCTTTTTCTCTGTCTATTTTTAGCAGTTCAGCCGCCTTTAAAGCTGCTGCAGCGTTTTCCGCATTGTGCTCGCCTTTTAGATAAACCATTTCGCCTGGAAAATCTTTGCTATTAAATTCCAGAACGCTGGATTTTGGATTTTCCAGATATTTTAGCAGTGACTTATTAATAATCAACGAATCGTCTTTTTTTTGATAAAAATAAACCGCCTTTTTGTCATAAAGATATTCATCCATTTTCTTATAGTAATTCAGGTGGTCGGGGTAAATATTGGTGAAAACAGCGATGTGGGGGCTGATTTTTGCCCGGTGGAAACCGGAAAGGGAAAAAGAAGAAAGTTCGGCAACGAGGTAGTCTTTTTCCTCTAAAGTTTTTAAGTAATTAATCGTCGATATTCCCGGCAGCCCACCTCCCAGGTAAACGGGGTAACCCGACAGTTTTAATAGATTAAATATCAAGTGCGTCGTTGTAGATTTTCCTCTGGTTCCCGTGACGCCGATTATTTTTCCCGGAAAATGTTTGGCAAAAAATGACAGCTCCATCTCAACTGGAATTCCTTTTTTTTCAGCAGCCACAATCTCAGGGATAGTCCAGGGTACTGAAGGGCCTTTGAAAATCACGTCGCTGGCTTCAAAATCAGAAAGAATGTGGCCGCCCAAATGATATTCTATTGGGTAGTCCTTTAATACTTCTATTGAGACCAAAAGCTGCGTCCTGTCTTTTTTGTCAGTGACGGTGACTTTGGCTCCGAGTTCGGCAAAAAACTTGGCGACGCCGACTCCGCCTCCCTGAAGGCCCAATCCAACAACCAAAACTTTTTTACTCTGGTATTTTTCCTTAATTATATTCATTAATGGCAAACTCATAACCTAATTATAAGGTTTCATGTCCCAAAGCTCAAACGTTGAAATTATATGATATAATTAACCTATAATATGAGTGAAAAATGCTTAAATAATATGCCAGCAACCAAAGGACTTTGGGCTGGTTATGTAAGAGGAATAAAAAACGTTGCCAAACAGGAAACAATTTTTGACGCGGCTTTAAAAGCACCCATAGCATTCGCAGCTTACAGTTTATGTACGGTTTTTACAGTGGCTATGGATATATCCCGAAGTCGCAACAAATAATTCTTCTTGACACAAATAAAAAGAGAAAGTAGAATGCACGTAAAATGGCTGTTAAAGGAGAAGGTTTTGTCGAAACAACAAAAGCATGCATAAAAGATTCCTCGAGAGTTTATTTTGTTAATCCCAAAGGTCTCGTAATGGATTTACCGCCTACAAATACTCCCCCGTTAATTACTGGAATCGCAAAAGACGGCTTAAGGCTGCTGGTCGACCAGTTGGGCCAAGGGCCCTTGGATATACAAGCAACTGTAATCGGTTTGACTGCCCAAAGCGTTGCTGCTTTAAAAGGAATATTTGTTTAATATTGAATAATTACTTCATGAAAGCAATCATCAGCCCGAAGATAACGAAGATGATAGATACCAGCCACAGCCTCATAACGATTTTCGGCTCTTCCCAGCCTTTATTCTGAAGATAGAGATGGAAAGGAGAAACCGTAAATATCTTTCTTTTTAAGAATTTTTTGCCCAGAATCTGAATCAGGGACGAACCGGCTTCAACTACGAATACTCCACCCATTATAGGGAGAGCGAACGCCTTTCCCAGAATGAGTCCGATGACGGCGAAAGTGGCGCCGAACGAAAGCGCCCCGGTATCACCCATAATAATTCTCGCCGGCCAGATATTAAAATACAAAAAAGCCAGGAGTCCGCCGAGCCAGGCGGCAATAAAAAGCGACGTCGGGACATCAAGAATGCTTCTGGAAACAACCCAGAAACCGATCAGGGAAAAAGTAAGAATCCCGGAAGCCAGGCCGTCCAAACCATCGCTTATATTAACTGCGTTGGCAAAAGCCATAATAATCGCAGTAGAAAATAAAATATAAAAATAGCCGAGGTTAAAGACTCCAAAAAAAGGAATATTGATGAAGGAAATTTTTAAATCCTGGAAGAGCCAAAATGAAATTATAAGGGAAAGAATCGCTTCGAGAATTGCTTTGTGCCTGAATCTCAAACCGAAAAAGCCGTTTTTTCTCCACAAGAAAATTTTGTTTAAATCATCTATTAAACCTAAAAGTCCAAAAGATATGAAAGCGAAAAGAATAATTTTTATTTCAGAAGCAATCGAAGGATAATTGGTGAGGATTTTCTGACGGAAAAACCAGTAAAGGAAGATAAAGAGAAAAAAAACTATTGTAGTTGTCGCAACAACGAGAATACCCCCGCCTACAGGAGTGCCTTTTTTGTGGTGGTTGAATTTGTCAAATATTGGCGTCGGCTTGTTAAATAAATCTTTTGTCTTTTGCTCAGCCCTTTGAAATCTAAGTTTGTACAAAAAATCGATAAAAGGTATGATAAAAATAAAGTTCAGAAAAAAAGAAGCCGAAACGGCCAAAAGATAAATTGACGTCATATTAAATAATCTTGGGAATAAAAATAAAACAGACGATGATAAATGAACCAACCGCATAAATGAGCATAGCCGCCGCCGCCACGTCTTTGGCAATCTTTATATCCTCTCTTATTTTTCTGTCGATGGCGTCAGTAGTCTGCTCGAGCCCAGTGTTGAGAGTCTCTATGACCAGCCCGACTGTAATAAGAAATATAATCAGAAGAAATTCAAAATAAGAAATCTTAAACCAGATGCCGGCAATCACCGCCAATAGGGAAAGCGTTATGTGGACTTTGTAGTTTGGCTGGGTTTTTAAGGCCCAAATCAAACCGTCATAAGCATGTTTGACGGAAATCGTGTGTCGTTTAAGCATAAAATATTTTGTTGAGAATTTTTGCCACTTTATCAGCGTCGTGCCTCAAAATGCTGACATATCTTTCATCGGACGGGTTTTTGACAATTTTTTCATTGTCGACCATATCGTCTTCGATGATTTTGTAACCATTGTTCTTAATATCGTTGGCAACTTCGACTTCATCGTATCTCTTATAAATTCCCAAGATGTCTCTTGGAATCGAGCCGTTGTTAAGCAATACATAGTCGGGCTCGCGGCCGAGGTATTTTATCAAGTCAGCCAGATGGTCTGATGCGCGATAGTATGTCGTCTGCCCGGACTTAGTCATTAAATTCATTATATATACTATTTTGGCCTGGCTTTTAACGATTGACTCTTTTACTCCGTCAACAAGGAGCACTGGGATAATGCTGGTATAAAGATCACCGGGACCGATAACAATAAAGTCTGCTTCTTTAATAGCGGTAACAGCATTTTTGTTAACCGCACCTGCAGGATCAAGATAAGCTTTTTTTATCCGGCTCTTTTCCGAATGGTTCTCGTCTATTAATCCCTCGCCGGTAACGATTTTGCCGTTCTCATACTCGGCCACCAGATGGACTTTATCTTTAGTGACAGGAATAACTTTGCCTTTGGTTTTTAACACGTAAGAAGCAGTCTCTATTGCTTCGTCGTAAGAATCACTCACTTTTTCCAGGGCTGCCAAAAAAATATTGCCGAAATTGTGGCCTTTAAAATCGCCGTTTTCGAAACGGTACAAAAACAGTTTTCTCCAAAGAGCAGGAGCATCAGATAAAGCCACTAAACACTGACGAAGGTCTCCAGGAGGCAAAACTCCCAGCTGGTCCCTCAGTTTTCCCGTCGAACCGCCAGAATCCATCATTGTTACGACGACCGATAATTCTAAAGGGAAATTTTTTAAACCAGAAAGGACGACAAAAGTACCGGTGCCGCCGCCTATTACTGTAATTTTTTTCATATGTTTAGGTTAATCTTCTCTTCGCCGCCGCTCAAATAAGTTTTTTCGTCTAAATCATAAGTGACGATTTCGCCCGGACCGACCCAGGTTTTTTTGCCTATTTTCACACCCGGTGTAATCGTGGCATTGACGCCTATCTTGACTTCCCGCCCGACAATCGCGCCGAGCTTTGACAGGTAGGTATCGACTTTATCATCGCCCAAATATGAACCGACTGTTTCATTGTCAAAACGCAGATTGGCCGTCAACGCCTGGGCGCCCATTGTCACTTCATCGGAAAGGACTGAATCACCCACATAATTGCGGTGAAGGAAGACTTTGTTGCCGATATATGAACGGGCGACTTCGGTATATGACCCAACCAGGCAGTCCTCATCGATCTGACTTTCTCTGATAAGCGAAAAATCGCCGATAACGGTATTGTCCCCGATATACGTCGGCCCGACTATTTTTGCAAAATCCCCGACAACGACATTTTCTCCGATAACAACAAGACCTTGAATTTCAGATTTTTTGGAAATTTTTGCCGACTTGGCAATGACTGTTTTTTTGATCCCGGCCAACGATGATTTCATCATGGTCAAAACATTCCAGGAGAATTTTAGAGTCTCCCAGTCGCCTTCATAAATGAGGTGGGTTCTTTTTATTTCAGATTTGAGGATATGGTTCAACGCCTGTTCATAATGGTCGTCTTTTTTTGTCCTGACCGCATCTACAGCTGAAGCCAAAATTGAAAAATCAGAGACATAGTCCAAAACCAGCTTGACTACGTTTGAAGGCAGGTCGTCTTTTTTTGGCTTCTCCACTACTTCAACCACTTCTTTGTCATTATTGAATTTAAAATAGCCTCCTGAAAAAAATTCGTTGTGTTTTTTTCCGAATAAAACCAGTTTATTCTGTTCGTGGGAAAAAGCGGCTATTTTTTCGAGGATCGAATAGTCAACGACGTCGTTGGCGTTGACAACTAAAGCTTCACCTTTGACGAGATTTTTTACCGAAGAGATTGCACCGGCCTGTCCGCCGGCATCATCTTTCTGAATAACAATATCGACGTTCAGAGGCAGGCTGGCATTATCTATCAGCCTTTTTATGGCGACGGCGTTGGATTTGTGGGCAATGATAAAAATATTTTCACTATAAGGAGCAATTTCTTCGACTTGGTTTAAAATAAGGGGTTTCCCCAAAAAAGAAAATAAAACCTTGTTTTCAAGAGGCCAAAACCGCGTACTATCGCCCCCGGCCAATAAAAGAACGTTTTTTATCTTCCTCATATGTCAATTTTAACACATTAAATCTTCTTTATCTCTCCGCCCAGCTTGGATACTTTGCCAACAAAGTCCTCATATCCGCGCTCTAAAATTGAGACGCCGTTGACGACTGATTCGCCGCGAGCGGCCAAAGCCGCAGTCGCCAGACTGGCGCCGGCGCGAAGGTCAGCGATGTTCAAAACACCGCCATGGAGTTTGACCGGTCCTTCAATTTCAATCGTCTGAATGTATCTTTTGTTCTTTTTATAATTGAAAAAATAATGCTCCTGGGGCTTGTCTACTTTATTTTCGACAAATCTCATTCTGGCGCCCAGTTTTTTCAACTCTTCGACATATGAAAACCTATTTTCAAAAACGCGCTCGTTTATAGTCGACCTGCCTTGAGCTTGCGTCATCAATATTGCCCAGTTGGGCTGCCAGTCAGTCATAAACCCGGGATGAGGAGTAGTTTCAACGCTAACTGCTTTTAAAGATTCTACCGCTTCAAAAAAAAGAGAGTTTTCTTTTTCTTTGACTTCAGCACCAGCCTGTTTTAGCTTGTCTAAGAATACAGAAATATGGCTTGGAATAATATTTTCTATTCTGATCTTACCTCCGGTCGCCAAAGCTAAACAAATATAAGTAACCGCCTCATTTCTATCAGAGATAATTTTGAATGGCCGCTTAAAAGCAAGTTTGTCCACTCCGGTAATTTCCACCAAGCTGTTTTTTTTGGTTATTTTTGCACCGCTATCATTTAAAAATTCGATAAGATTGTCTATCTCTGGTTCGTGGCTGCAGTTTTCTAAAGTTATCTTTCCTTTGCCGAAAACTGAGAGCATAATCAAAAGCTCGGTACCTGTATGGCTTGGCTTGGAAAACCGGTAGCTTCCAGCTGGTTTTCCAGTCATTTTAGCTTCATAATAACCTGTCCTCGAATTATATTTCACAATGACTCCTAAATTTTTCATGCCGTCGACAATCCTGTCTATAGGCCTGGCGCCGATACGGCAGCCCCCGGGATTTGGCACATAGCAGTTGGCAAATTTATATAAGAGAGGCGCAAAAAGCATAAACGAAACCCTGATTTTTGAAGCATATAGCAGGTCGACTTTGTTCAAATTGAGAGACGTCGGATCTATCTCGACCTGGTTTTGGGAAATAAAGTCTGCCTTTGCCCCCAAAGCTCTTATTAAATGAAGCAGTTCGATGACGTCGTTTATCCTGGGGACATTATCCAAGACTACTTTTTCGCTGAACAAAAGCGAGGCTATAATCATCTTTAAAGCGGCATTTTTTGCTCCGGACAGTTTTACCGAACCTGCCAATTTCCTGCCGCCTTTAATTATGTATGAATCTTCCATATTATATAACGATGACCTCTTCTTTCAATTCTATATCAAACTTGTCTTTAACTTTTGACTTAATAATGTTCAAAAGCTTTATCAAATCTTCGCTCTTGCCTTTGCCGCGGTTAATAATAAAATTGGCATGGATTGGAGAAACATAATAATCTCCGACAGAATAATTCTTGAGCCCGGCTTTATCTATCAAATAACCAGCGGAAATTTTGCCTGGATTCCGAAAAAAACACCCGCTGGACGCTATTCCGAACGGCTGGGTTTTTTTCCTATAAGCAAGGGCCCAGTCGGCCTTTTCCTTAATCGTTGCCGGGTCTTCTTTTTTTAACTTAAAAACCGCTTCGAGAATAATTTCTCCCGTCTTCTGGAGTATGGAATAATCATAGCCGAATTTAAAATAATTTCGGTTTACTTTTTTTACTCTGCCTTCTGCATCCATTAGATAAGCATAAATAAGATAGTCGCCAAAATAAACCATCGGCTTTGTCCATTTGGAATTCATATAAATTGCCCCGCCGACAGTACCGGGCAGACCCTGGTGGTATTCAAAACCGCTCCAGCCGTTTTGAATTGACTTAGCAATTAAAAGGGAAACGGGATAGCCCGAAGAGACGGAAACAGTCGCATAATCTTTATTTTCCTCAATGACTTTCAGATCAATATAATTATTTTTTAACACCAAACCCGGCAATGTTTTTTTTGTGATCGCCAAATTGCTGCCTCCTCCAAGCATCAGTAAAGGTGTATGATTTTCCAATGAATATTTTTTGGCGCTCAATAGTTCTTCCCTATTTTTTGCCTCGACAAAATTTTCTGCTTTCACTTTAGTCCTCAAGGTCAAAAAATGCGACAGGTCTTTGTTTTTCTCTATTTTTAAATTTTTCCCGCCGATGACGGGATTAATTTCATTTATCATTTTTATTAGTTTATCTTTTAGCTTATAAACATTCCCCGCCCCCATAGTAAAAACCACGTCGCCTTTTCGCAGGATTTTTTCCAGTTGCTTAATCAAGAGTGATTCCGATTCAACATAAATAAGATTTTCCGTTCCTTTAACGATATCTTTTGAATCGACTTTAAACTGGCTGCCTTTTTCCCTGGCTGAAGCAAAGATCGGCATGACTAAACCAACGTCAGCCGAAGACAAGCTTTCTCTGAATTCTTTCAGCAAAAAGTTTGTCCTCGAAAAAGTATGAGGCTGGAAAATGACAATGATTCTTTTCTGCTTGAACCTGTCTTTTGCCGCATTGATTGTCGCCTGAATTTCAGCCGGATGGTGGGCGTAGTCGTCAAACAGATAACTGCCTTCTTTTACGTAAACCCTTTCAAACCTTCTTTCTGCGCCTTTGAATCCCAAGACTGCTTTCCTAATCTTTTCCGCTTTAAAACCCAGATGAAGCAACTGGACAATTACGGAAGAAGCATTGGCAATATTATGTTTTCCGTAAAGGGAGATTTCAAACCGGCCGACTCTCTTGATTTCAAATTTTGATCCGGTTTCATTAGTCGACCAATTGAGTATCTGATAATCAGCATTGTCTGAAAATCCGTAGCCAAAAGCTTTGCCTGCTTTTATATTTTTGGAGAATAACCAAAGATTGGCATCATCAACATTCAGGATTAATTTTTTTTTGCCGAAAAATTTATAGAAGGCGGTTTTTGTTTCTTCAATGTTTTTGTAGACGTCCGGGTGGTCAAAGTCAATGTTCGTACAGATTATCCAGTCGGGGTCCAGTTTAAAAAACTTCGGAGTCTTGTCCTCTGGCGGATTGACGCCGTATTCATCAGCTTCAACGACAAAATACTTATTGCTTTGGTAGTCGCTTCCCTGGTTTCCGGTAAAAAACGGCACGCCGACTGTATATGAAGGACTGGCATTCAACCTTTTCAGGGCGTAGCTCAATAATGAAGAAGTAGTGGTTTTACCGTGGCAGCCGCTGACGGCAATTTTTGTTTCAAAGCCGGACATCAATTCCCCCAATAGTTGAGCCTGGGAAATAATTCGGATTTTTCGATTGCGGGCTTCAACTATTAAAGGGTTATTCAAGCCTGTATGGGCAGCTGAATAAACAATTAAGTCGACATCTTTTGGAAGTTTTTTAGGATTAAAACCTGCCAACCAGCTGATTTTGTTATCTTTGAGGAGCTTGTCCGTGATAAATACTTCCTCGACATCCGAGCCTCCGACTTTTTTACCCATCTTCTTTAAAACCACCGCCAAATTTGCCATGGCGACGCCTTTTATTCCGACAAAAAATATGTTTTTAGCTTGTTTTAGCATTCTAATGTCTTATTATACTAAAAAAATTAGGTCATTAAGACGAAGCTGAACATTTCTCCGTAGTCGGCTTTTTTGTCACGCCTGAAGGAAAAGAAACGCTCTTCGTCGCATTTGGTGCAAAAAGGGAAAAAATCGATGTTCTCTTTTTTGAGGCCTTTTTCCAAAAGCAGCAGGTAATTCAATAAAGCCAAGTTTAGATGCCATTGGCCGCTTCTGCGGTGGAAAATTTTGTCAGTGTAGCCGTCAAACTCCTCCCTGAATTCATAGTACCTGTCATCGTCGATGTTATAACAGCATTCGCCTATTGTCGGCCCCAAGGCTATTTTGATTGAATCAAGCGCCGCTCCATTTTCAACCATTTTGTCGACCATTTTTTGCGCCATCCTTTTGACGCTGCCGCGCCATCCTTGGTGCGAAATTCCGACGACGCCCTGGCTTTTATCAGCGTATATTAAAGGCAGGCAGTCGGCGGTAACCACAGTCAAAACGACTCCTTTTTCTTTCGTGATGAGGCCGTCGGTTTCCTCTCTCTTCTCAAGATTTTCATTGTTTTTGGAGTTGAATACTTCAAGATTGATTGAGTGTATCTGTTCGGGAATGACAACTTTTTTATAAGCGATGTAGTTCGAGTCGAAAAATTTGAAGATGTTTTCGATGTGGTATTTGCCGTCTCCCAATGGCTTGGTCGAAAAGCCGGAAAAAATAGCATTGTCATTTATGAAGGAGGAGTAATAGATTTTCAAATCAGGCTCGTAGATAATCATAAATTTAAAGCTTTTATTACTGCTTCGTGCTCGCTCCAAGGATATTCTGTTTTTCCCCGGCACAAGCTCTTTTCATGTGATTTCCCGGTCAGAACTACTGCGTCGCCTTTTTTTGCCATGGCAATTGCTTTGAATATTGCCTGTTCGCGGTTGATGATTACTTTATAGGGTCGGTCATTTTCTATACCGGAAATAATCTGTTTACAGATATCTTCAGGTTTTTCAGTCCGGAAGTCTTCTTCAGTCAAAATAATTTGATCCGCATATTTGCTGCTCATCAATCCCATAAGCGGCCTCTTGGTGAAATCTCTTAACCCGGCCGAACCGAAAACGTGAATAAGTTTTCCGCCTTTTTTTAAATATTTTTTCCTTATCTCCGGGAGGAGATTGGCAAAAGCATTGGGCGTGTGGGCAAAGTCGATGATTACTTTAAAGCCTTTGTCATAAACAAGCTCCAATCTGCCTTTTGGAAGTTTAAAAGTCGACATCCCCCTCAATATTTCCTCATCGTTTAGCCCTAATTGTTTGCAGACTGTATAAGCGGCCGAATAGTTATATTGATTAAATTTTGTCAATGAAGGCAGCTCGTCTAAAATTTTTAATTTTGAATTATATTTCTGACTTTTTCCTTTTAACTTTTGACTTAAGTAACTGAATGATTCGTCGTCTTCGTTGACTATGCTGATTTTAGCCATCTCCAACAGACTGACTTTTGTCCGTAAATATTCTTCATAGTCTTTATGATAATCCAAGTGCTCGTGGGTGACGTTAGTCAGGACGCCAATTTCATAAATAATACCCCAGACGCGGTTCTGGTCCAGAGCGTGGGATGTCGTTTCCAAAATAAAATATTCGTCTTTATTATCAGCTGACTGTTTTAAAAATTTTTCCAGGGAAAACGGAGAGGGAGTCGTCACGTGAAAACCAATATCATATTCCTTTCCGGCGATTGAAGCGTAAACCGATGAAACATAAGAAACCTTGCGGTTAGTGCTTTTCAAAATGTGGGCGATGAGATGAGTCGTGGTAGTTTTTCCGTCGGTTCCAGTTACTCCGATTACTTTGAGGCGCCGCGAAGGAAAACCATATATGATATTTGCCAATATGGCTTGAAACAAATGGTAAACGTTTTTTAACTTTTGAAACATATTATTGGCTTGGTGATATGCCATAGTATACAATAAGGTCTTTGGCGATCTCAAAAAAAGTCGGCGCTGCCGTCTCTGACCCCCAGGGCGACGTCTGCGGCTCCTTATATATAACTAAGGCTATAAACTTCGGTTTGTCAACCGGTGCAAAACCTATAAACGAAGCGTTTGTTTTTGAAGGGTCATAATGACCCTGGATAGGCACCTGGGCCGTCCCGGTTTTTCCGCCGATTTTATAACCTTGCGGCCTGTCCCATTTTGCTTCGGCATTTTCAACAGTTGAAGTGAGCATTTTTTTGATTATCTCCGAAGTAAAGTCAGAGATGACTTTCTTTTCCAATTTCGGCCGGATTTTTATCTCTTCTTTTTGGGATAAGATTTTGTCAACAACATACGGCTTCATCAAGTTGCCTCCATTGATAAGGGAAGCAAAAGCCCTCAGCATCTGCATTGGTGTTATAGCAATCCCCTGTCCGAATGTAACAGTGGAAAAATCAATCGGATACCAATTCGACTCAGGTTTTATATAGCTCGAATTTTCCCCTTGTAAATCAATGCCCGTCGGTTCACCCAACCCATATTTTTCCAAATACTGGTAAATCTTGTCTTTGCCGAGTTTTTCACCGACATAGACCATGCCGACGTTTGAGGATTTTTCGAGAATCCTCGTCATTGATATTTTTCCTTCGTACTTGTCATCCCAGGTTTTTATTTTATATTCACCGATGGTGACCGGACCGTCCTCCTGATAAGTATCCTGCGGCTTTATTTTTTTCTCCTCGATGGCGGCTGCCATAATGAGCGGTTTAAAGATTGACCCTGGCTCATAAAGGTCAGAAACTGTCGGATTTTTAAAATAGTCTTCTGAAAATTGATAGTATTTATCCACGTCATAATCAGGAAGACAGACTAAAGAAAGGATGGCCATCGTATTCGGGTCGGCAATGATGACGCAGCCCTGTTTTGCCTTATATTTTTCAATCCCTTCCAGCAGCCTTTTTTTGGCAATTTCCTGAACGGTTTTGTCTATTGTCAGCACCAGGTCCCGGCCGTTTTCGGGGTCGACTTTGTTTTGCACCCCGATAAAAATAGGATGTCCGTTGAGGTCTCTTTCCGATTCAAGCAAACCCGGCAGGCCGTTGAGATCCTGGTTGTAAAATCCTTCAACTCCGAAATAACCAGTGTCTTCACCCAGCTTGTCTTTGCCGACAAATCCCAGTAAGTGGGCTGACAATGACGCTTCCGGATAAAAACGTTTCATCTGTTGTTCAAAACCGATTCCGGAAATGTTTAAGCCTGCTATTTCCTTTTTTTTGTTTTCATCAATGCCGCTGACGATGGCAATCCAGTCTTTGGTTTCGTCAATCTTTGCTTCAAGGGAAGCCTCCGGCATTTCCAGCTTGTCGCTCAAAAATCGCGTCAATTTTAATTTATCGGTGATTTTTTTTGGCTCGAGATAAACAAGATAGCTGTTTTGATTTAAGGCGAGCGGAGTGAGATTCCGGTCAAAAATCTTTCCTCTTTCCGGGTGGAGTTTTTGCGACCTAAGATAAAGATCCTGGCTGACTTTAAAAGGTGATAGGATTTGCAGGAAAAAAAGTTTAACTATTATCAGTAAATATAAAATAAGGAATCCTATAAACAGCAGTTTCGTCTTCATTGATTGGGAACAAAAGCATAAATTAATTTTTCCAGATAACTCGGCTGTGATTTTTTGGTGAAATCAAGGCGCTCGGCTAATTTTTGGGCATATTGGAGTGAGCTTAAATGTGAAAGCTCGGTTTCCAAATTTAAATTTTCGTGGTGGATTTTATCGATTTTTGTTTCATAGGAAGAAATCTCCGTACCCAGTTTGATGGACGAATAAAACAAAAAAATATTTCCTATTAATAAACCCAGCATCACGAGTCCGATCACGGATTTTATAAATGATTTCATATTATTATAGTTCTCAACTTGGCGCTCCGTTCAAACGACCGTAAACCTCTAATTGGTTTCTTGTCTAAAAGTTTCAGCTGATTATTTCTGGTAAAATTTTTAACGATTCTGTCTTCAAGCGAATGAAAAGTAACGACAACGATTTTTCCTTCTTTTTTTAAAATCTTAACCGCTCCTGCCAAACCCTGCCTTAGATTTTCGAATTCTTGGTTTACTTCAATCCTTAAAGCCTGAAAAATTCTCGCATAGATAGTCTTACTTTGAAAACCGGCGGCGCGGTCTATGGCTTTGAGCAAATCCCCAACCGTATCCATTCTTCTTGACGCCTTTACTTCTATAGCAATCTGCTTAGATTTAATCTCTTCAGAGTTCGCTGCAAATATCTGGTAAAGCTCTTCAACTGACGACCTTTTTACTAAATCTCTTGCTGTAACTTCATTTTCCAAATCCATCCTCATATCCAACGGGTCGTCAAGCAATTTATAAGAAAATCCCCGGCCAGGTTGATTTATCTGGCCCATTGACAGACCCAAATCAAAAACAACTCCGTCAACCGGGAAAAAACTGTTTTCTTTGGCGATCTTTTCTATTTCGGCAAAATTTCCTTGAACCAGCTTCAAACCCGTTAACCCGTTAACTTTAAAGTTTTCCAACTGTCTCTTATCTAAATCTATCGCCAAAACTTTTCCCCCTCTTTTTAAAATCTCTTTTGTATAGCTTCCTTCACCGTATGTCGAATCTATATAAAGGCCGTCTTTTTTGACGTCTAACCTTTCAATCGCTTGTTGTAAAAGTACTGGTGTGTGCATATTTTTCCCATTTTTTTTGATTCCAAATTTCAAAATGATCCCCGACCCCGACAATTGCTGCTTTATCGTTCAACCCGGAATAGCTTAAAAGATTTTTTGGAATTATAAACCTACCTTGGTCGTCAATTTCCAGATAAACAATTGCGGAAAAAAGAAATCTTTGTTTTTTTAAATTCTCTTTGTCTAGAAGAGAGCTTTGGAATAGATTTTTTGCTCTGTTTTCCCAATCTTCTTTGTCATAACCAGACAAACAAAAATCAAATCCTTTTGTTAGAATAAAGGTATTGCCCTTGAGAAGTTCCCGTAGTCTTTTGGGCAAGACCAGGCGTCCAGGGGAAGTGAATGATAGTTGATATTCACCAAAAAACACCATATAAAACCATTATTCACCAATTTAACCAGGATGTCAAGGGGTAAAACATAACTATGGAGCGACTGATCAAAACAACTTCGAATTTTATATTCTCAAAACAAAAGAGCATTTTTTCTTCGGCGATGCTCATCTCTTCAATGATAGTTTTGACCAGTCTTTCCGGTTTCCTCCGCTACAGAATACTGGCCGGATACTTTGCCAAAGAACAGCTTGATATTTTTTTCGCTTCTTTCAGGATTCCGGACCTGATCTTTGAAATACTCATTACCGGCGCCCTGACGACAACTTTTATACCCATATTTCTTAAGTACAAATCGAATAAGAATGACTTGAGTAATAATATCTCTTCGATAATTAACTTTATCCTGCTTTTTTTGACTGTTTTTATTGTCGTGGCGTCGTTTTTCCTCGACAGGATTATTCCTTTTCTGACTCCCGGATACGGGCCGGACAAAATGGAAAAAATAGTTGTCTTCTCGCGGCTGCTTTTGGTCGGCCAGCTGCCTTTTTTCGTTTTGGGCAATTTTCTGACGGGAATAGGCCAGGCCAACAAAACCTTTTTTCTTTCCGCCCTGGCGCCTGTAGTCTATAACCTTTCCATCATCATCACTACGGTAGTCTTATATCAAAGCCTGTCTTTATCTGCGCCAATCTGGGGAGTGATAATCGGCGCAGTTCTTCTCTTTATAATCCAAATACCGCTCCTTTTTAATTCTGATTTCAATTACCGGTTTATCCTGAAAAAAACCCAAGGGCTGGTAGAATTCATCAGACTCGTTATCCCAAGGGCTTTCACAATAATTGTCGCCCAGATTGATGCGACAATCGACTTAACTTTGGCGACTCTTTTGGGAAGCGGGGCTTACACCGTTTTTTATCTGGCCCAGCACCTCCAGCTCCTGCCCGTATCAGTCATCGGCATCGCCTTTGGCCAGGCTTCTCTGCCCTATTTGACGGAAATTTACCAGGAAAAGAAGACCGAACAGTTCAAAAAAATCATCACTGATTCTCTCTTGAGCATTTTTTTTCTCACCATTCCCCTTGCTTTGTTTTTTATATTCGCAAGGACACCCCTGATCCGGCTATTCTTCGGCGGCCAGAAGTTTGACTGGGACGCTACAGTACAAACCGCCGTCACTCTTTCTTATTTTTCCCTGGCTCTGCCGTTCCACGCCGTCTACTATCTTTTAACGCGCTGTTTTTATGCCATTATGGACAGCCGGACGCCTTTCTATATCGGTTTTATCTCGATTATTATAAATACGGCTTTGAGCCTTTTATTTATTTTCTATTTCCACCTGCCCATCTGGTCTTTGGCGATTTCTTTTTCCGTATCAATGATTATTAACTCTACTTCTCTTTTTATAATTCTTTGGAAAAGGACTTCCGGCTTTAATCTCTTTTTTCTCACGGGCGAGCTTTCAAAAATGGCTTTTGCCGGGGGCATAGCCGCCATCGGCTCTTATTGGCTGATGAGATTGCTTGACGGACTTATATTTGATACATCCTTCACTATGAATGTTTTCTTTCTCCTTGCCGTTACTTTTTCTGCTTTTATAGGCCTATACTTATTCATAGCCTGGACAATAAATGTCAGGGAAATTTACCTTGTCAGCAAGCTGATGTTGAAAGCGCAGGAGTACCAAAAAAAGATTACCGAACTTTATACTCATTATGAATAATCAGGACAGTGAAGACGGTGAAAAAATGCTGGCTATAAAAGCCATCCAGAAAAAACTCCTGGGAAAAACTCTTTCCTACCGGGAAATCTATGCAATCATGGACGAAATCAGCCATGAAAAACTGACCGATATTTTGACTACTTATTTTGTCGCCTCTTCATTTAGGGAAGGTTATTCGCCGACTGAACTTTATCATTTCACCAAAGCCATGGTCGAAACAGGGAACAAACTGAAATTCGAGGGCCTGGTCGCCGACAAACATTCGGTCGGGGGCATCGCCGGCACGAGAACGACTATGATTATTGTTCCGATTATCGCTGCGGCCGGATTTAAAATACCGAAAATATCCTCGAGGGCAATCACTACACCGGCAGGGACCGCCGACGTCATGGAAGCAATTGCAACGGTTGAATTTACTCCACAGGAGCTAAAAAAGATCGTCGAAAAAGTCGGCGCCTGCATCGCCTGGAACGGACGCCTGGGAATCGCCCCGGCCGACGACATCATCATCAAGGTTGAAGAACCGCTTTCTTTTGAGTCTTTTGACAAAATTATTATTTCGGTTATGGCCAAAAAAGTCGCCGCCGGGACGACCCACTTGGTCCTCGACCTGCCGTACGGAAAAACCGCTAAAATCCGCCACTTCAGCGACGCGGAAAAAGTCTCCAAAAAATTCATCGACCTGGCAAACCGTTTCAAAATCAAAGCCGCCGTGGACATCAATGAAATGCTCGAACCGGCCGGGCGCGGAATCGGCCCCATCCTCGAAGCCCGCGACGTTCTTTATGTACTCGAACAGCACAAGGACAGACCTTTGCGTTTAGAGTCAAAAGCACTTCGATTGAGCGGAATGCTCCTGGAGCTTTGTTATAAAGATAAGAGGATCAAAAAAAACGGCGAAGACGAAGCCAGGAAAATTCTCGAATCGGGCCAAGCTTTAAAAAAATTCCGGGAAATTGTAACCGCCCAAAAGGGAAACAAAAATATTTCTTCGCACAGTCTGAAACTCGCTTCTTATAAAAGAGAGATAGAATCTTCTGTTTTTGGTAAAATTAAAGATATTAACAATTATAATTTGAATACGGTCGCCAAAGTTTTGGGAGCGCCTAAAGACAACCAAGCCGGTATTTATCTTTTGAAGAAGCTCGACCACAACGTTGACAAAAAAGAACCGATGCTGGTAATTTATTCGAGCGATAAATACAGACTCAAAGAAGCAGAAGTAACCCTGAAGAATTTACCAATTTTTACCATTGAAAAATAAATGAAAAAAGGACCAGTAATATTTTTCGTTCTATTAATCCTAACAGTATTTTTTTATCTTTTTTATATGCAGGGAACCCTGGCATTCAACAAAGCCGACAAATCAACAAAAATATTTGTCATCAATCCCGGCGACCCGCTCCAGAAAATTGTCGACAACCTGGATAAAGAAGACCTCATCCGCAGCAAGCTGGTTTTTTACCTTGTGGTTAAACAACTCGGGCTGGAAAGAATCATCCAGGCTGGAGACTTCCGCCTTTCTCCGGCAATGAACGCCTACGACATTGCCAGGAACCTGACTCACGGCACCCTAGACGTTTGGGTGACTTTAATCGAAGGAACTAGAAAAGAAGAAATGGCGCAAATAATAGGAAAACGGCTGGAAATCCCTGAGGTCGAATTCATTCAAAACGCCCAGGAAGGGTACCTTTTTCCCGACACATATCTCATGCCGAAAGACGCCACTGCCGGAAGCGTGATTTCGATATTAGAAAATAATTACAAGCAGAAATTCTCGCTTGAACTCAAACAAAAAGCACTTCGCAGCGGCCTGTCGGAAAAAGAAGTTATCACGCTTGCGTCCATTGTCGAAAAAGAAGCCAGACACGAAGCTGACAAAAAAACTGTCGCCAGCATTCTTTTGAAGAGGCTCGACGCCGACTGGCCATTACAGGTCGACGCAACAATCCAATACGCATTGGGATACCAGGCGCAGGACAAAAGCTGGTGGAAAAAAGAACTGTCGCTCGATGACCTGGCAATTAATTCGCCATATAATTCATATAAAAACAAGGGTCTGCCGCCGACGCCTATCTGCAATCCCGGTTTGACATCAATAACAGCTGTTGTCGACGCCGACAAAAATACGCCTTACTGGTATTATATGTCTGACAAAAAAGGCAGCATGCACTATGCAACAACAATCGAAGAACACAATGCAAACGTAAAGAAGTATCTGCAATAACTCATGGTTTTACTGGGAAGGTTCCTTCAGGCGCATACCAATCCCTCACTTCGACTCCGCTGGTTGACTCTCCTGCCTGGACTTTTACAGGAATAAGCGAATGGTCTGTGCAGTCAACTGAAAGGCCGCAGGGAACTGCTTTTGAATAAGCTCCGGGCAGATTGCTGTAGTTGATAGAATAAGCTACGACATAATAAGTTCCCGGTGCGACGCCATCAATCGTAAACTGACTCTGGTTTTCAAAAGTCTTTATCTTAAAAAACTTTGTTTTGTCGGAAACGCTAAAAGCGTAGACTTCGAGTACGGGGATACCTTCTGCCGGATAGCCCAAGATGCCTTCAATTTTTCCGGTTGTTTCCACGCCTTTTGTCGGAGCCGGAGTGTTCGTCGGAATTGCTTCCTGTTCTGTAGATACGGGGATGTTCTTTTCTGCTTTCTTGGATTCCTGGTTTCCTTTGAGAAGTCCTTGGTACTGGTTATAACCCCAATACGCGCCAAAACCTATTAAAAAAAACGCCAAAGCTACTATTAAAGTTTTCATATTTTAATGAATGTCTCCGGGCTGCATGTCAGTTGATTCTGGATTGGCCGGCCTTTTGATGACGTCGCGCGGCTTTGAACCTTCAGATGGGCCGACATATCCTGCCGCCTGCATCTGGTCAAGAATCCTGGCCGCCCTGGCATAACCAATAGAAAGCCTTCTTTGCAATAACGAGGCCGAAGCCTTATCCTGCTGCATGATTATTTCCAAAGCCTGGTTGAATAATGGGTCGTTTTCCCCACCGTTGACGACGACTGTACCGCCGGCGCCTGTTCGGATTGTCACTGCCTGCTCTGTTACTTCTTCGGTATAGTGGACTTCCGGCGACTGATTTTTCAAAAATTTGACCAAGTTGACAACTTCTTTTTCCGTGACAAAAGGCCCCTGGATACGTACGGGCTTGGCTTTATCAGGAGGCAGATAGAGCATATCTCCACGACCCAGAAGCTTTTCTGCTCCCGGCATATCAATTATTACCCTTGAATCGATCATGGACGATACGTTAAAAGCCACTCTTGTCGGTATGTTCGCCTTCATCAGGCCGGTAATGACGTCGACTGAAGGCCTTTGCGTGGCTAAAATCAAATGGATGCCGGTTGCCCTGGACATCTGAGCCACTCTGGTGATCAGCTCTTCCGATTCACCCGGGGCAAAAATCATCAGGTCTGCGAGCTCGTCTATAATAAACAATATATAGGGTCTTTTTTCAACGCCTTCGATGGCGTTATAGCTTTCTATGTTCCTGGCGCCGGCTTTGGCAAAAACCTTATACCTTGTTTCCATTTCGCTGACTGTCCATTTTAAGGCTGAAATGATTTTTTCCGCGTCAACGATTACAGGCGTCAAAAGATGGGGAATGTCATTGTAAATTGACAGTTCCACCCGTTTTGGATCGACCAAAATCATCCTCAAGTCGTCCGGCTTGGTTCGGAAAAGAAATGAAGATATCCAGGCGTTTAGCAGAACTGATTTTCCTGATCCGGTGGCTCCGGCGATCAAAACGTGGGGCATCTTAGAAATGCTCGCGGCTATAGGCTGGCCGGAGACATCCAATCCAAGAGGAACCAATAACGGGTCGTTATTCGAGGTAAAAACAGGTGACGAGAGAATGGCTTTTTCCGTAACAATTTCCGGCCTTTTGTTTGGAATTTCAATCCCGACTAGCGACCGTCCGGGAATAGGCGCTTCAATCCTCACCTGCCCGGTTGAAGCTGCCAGAGACAAAGCCAGATTATTGGAAAGGGCGGTAATCCGAGAAAGTTTCGTACCCATGGCAATGGCAATCGCATATTGGGTGACTGCCGGACCGTAATTGATTTCTTCTACTTTGGCTCTGATGCCGAAGCTGTCCAAAGTCTGCTCAATTGTCGCCGCATTATGTTTGACATCTCCGCGGTCGGCTTCTTTTTGGGAAACGTCAGCCAGCAATGATAAAGGCGGATATATCCAGGTCGACTTTGAAGAAAGAGGCAGCGGTTTTATTGTTATTCCCGAGTCTTTTAGAGAAGTCTGCAATACGGGTGCAGCCGGCATTCTGATTTTCTCCCCGACCTTTTTGTCTAATATCAGCTGCTTTCCCCCTGTAACATTCTGGAGCAGAGTCTTGTCTTCTGATGTCCTGAAAAAATAGTTTTTTACAAAGAAAACCGCTGATTTCGCCAAATTAAAGACAAATATGATAAAGACATCTATAGAAGTATCCAGAAACAGCACCAGGCCGATGATAAAAATTACCGCCATGATTATAACTGCGCCTATCAGGGAAAAATCAAGGCTAAGATTGTCAAATATTGTTTTTCCAATGTCGCCGGAGCGGAAAACCCCTAAAAGAGCGATAAAAACCATGATAATTCCTCCGGAGATATTCGGCTTGATGAATTTCAATTTCTTTGTATTGAAAAAGTGGGCGGAGACTAATATTAAAATTAAAGGCAGGAGAATCGACAGGCCGCCGAACTTGGCTGTCAGCATCTGGTTCAGGACGTAAAGCTGACGGCCCGAGTTCTCATTAGACAGGTTTTTGGCAAATGAAACTAGGGAAACCAAGGAAACCCCAATTAATATAAAACCAAGAATGTTAAAAATAGTCTGCCGGTTGATTTTCAGTTTCAAAAACGGTAACCTCATTAAAGTCTTTCTTCTTGCCATATTAATAATACTACTTATAGGATAAAGGGAAATCAACAGGATGAAACTATTACGGAATCATTTGGAGGTTAATCCTGCCCATGTTGTCAATCTGGTAGACTTTGACTTTGACTCTTTGGCCTATCTTGACGACGTCATACGGGCTTTTTACAAATCCCTTGCCCATTTTTGAGACGTGAACCAGGCCTTCTTTGCCCGGGAGCATCTCGACGAATGCGCCGAACTGGAGGATTCTCTTCACTTCACCTTCAAACTCTTCGCCGACCTGGATTTCCCGGGTTATATTATTGATTTGGGCGACGGCTTCGTCGACCTTGGCGCGGTCTAAACCGCTGATGGTCACTTTTCCATCGTCCTCGACATTGATTTCTGTCTGTGTTTTAGCGATTAAAGCGCGGATATTTTTTCCGCCCGGCCCGATAATCTCGCCGATTTTGTCAGGCGGAGGAGTCAAAACGACTACTTTAGGAGCGTAGCGGGAAACTTCCTGCCGTGGTTTGGCGATTACCTTATTCATGGCTGCCAGTATTTCCAATCTTGCTTTCTTTGCCTGGGCGAATATATCTTTTATCATTTTTCCCGTTAAGCCTTTGTTTTTGACGTCAAGCTGAATCGCAGTGACGCCTTCGGCAGTGCCGGCAATCTTAAAATCCATTTCCCCGGAAAAATCTTCCAGGCCGACAATATCTGTTAAAATGACGTATTCGTCGTCAGACTTGGTCATAATCCCCATGGCGACTCCGGCAACCGCTTCTTTCAGCGGAACGCCCGCATCCATCAAGGATAAAGAAGAACCGGAAACGCTTCCCATTGACGAAGAGCCGTTTTCTGCCAAAATTTCGGAAACGACGCGTATAGCATAAGGAAATTCTTCACTCGTTGGCAGAACCGGTTCAATGGCTTTTTCCGCCAGAGCGCCGTGGCCGATTGCCCGCCGCGACGGACCCATTATTCTGCCGACCTGGCCGTACGAATAAGGTCCATCTGAATAATGATGGATGTATCTTTTGGCTTCTTTACCCTCGGGGCCTTCGATGAGCTGCTCGAGGGTCGTCGACCCCAAAGTGGCAATCGAGAGTACCTGAGTCTGGCCTCTTTGGAAAAGGGCTGACCCGTGTGTCCTCGGAAGCAGGGAGACTTCGACGTGGAGGTCTCTCACCTGGTCGAACTTCCTGCCGTCCGGTCTTGTTTTTTTCTCGAGGATGTTTTTTTTGATATTTTCATAGTTGTTTTTTGTGATGGCCGCTAAAATCTGCTTGTTGTCGTATTTTTTCTCCAGGTCTTCATAGATTGAAGAAACGATTTCATAGAGAAGCTTGTCTTCGCTTCCGGCGGTTGCCGCTGCCTGTTTTACCGCATCTTCTACCGGCTTGGAATACTTTGATTTGACCAATTTAAGAATTTCCGAATAATCGGCTTCTTCAGGAGCAACGTCTTTTTTCTTTCCGAGTTTTTTGGCGACTTTCTCGATAAATTCGATGATTTTCTGGTTTTCTTTTTTCGCCATCTCGATGCCTTCCTGGATTATCTCGTCCTTTATCATGTCGGCTTTTGTTTCTATCATCAGCACCTTGTCTTTAGTCGAAGAGACTATCAGATCTAGTCCGGAAAAGTCCTGTTCGTTGTCTGTCGGATTTAAAACAAAACCGCTTTCTTTGTTTTCCTGGGAATTGACATATCCTATGCGGACTGTTGAAATCGGCCCGGCCCAGGGAATAGAAGAAACAGAAAGAGCCGCTGATACGGCAATGGCCGAAAGGACTTCCGGAGCGTTGACTCCGTCAATGGATAATAGAGTAATAACAACTTGGACCTGTTTTTTGTAGGTTTTCGGAAACAACGGTCTTATCGAGCGGTCTATAAGGCGTCCTGTCAATACGGCATCATCTGACGGCCTGCCTTCCCGTTTTATCCAGCGCGAGCCTTTGATTAATCCGCCGGCATAAAGTTTTTCCGCATACTCGACCGATAAAGGAAAGTAGTCGATGTTGGGATTTTCCGGACCGAGTGCAACCGTCACCAAAACCGCTGTATCTCCGAGCGTGGCATAAACCGAAGTATCCACGGCCTGGGCAAGTTTGCCGAACTGCAGGGTCAGCTTTTGTCCATCAATTTCAATAGATTCTTCAGT
>JAHFKS010000027.1 GCA_023245215.1 Candidatus Microgenomates bacterium
CAACCAAAGATAAATTTTTTCTACTTGTCCAAGATAGGAAGCATTTTCTTCGTACTGGTCTTTTAATTTGCCTTTAAGATAGTTTCTTTTGGCCTTAGTCTCTATCAGTTTATAAGCAAAGTTAAAAGGTACGTTCAAAAATATGACCAAATCTTCTTTGGGAATGCCAAAGATTTTGTATTCAAGTTTTTCCGTCCAGGCCAAAAAATTCTGCTTTCCGTCGTGCGTCAATTTTGCCATCTGATAAGCAACGGAAGGAGTATAACGGTTGCAGATGGAGATTTTATTAATTTTTAAGGATTCCTCTATCTTATTTTTTGCCTGCCAGCGGTCGCCGGCATAAGGGAAAGCCGCCAAATAAGGATTGATGTTGCTAATGTTTCCGAATTCTCCGTTCAAAAACCTGCCTATAAAGTCGCCGAAAAAACTCATATTATATTGGGGAAAATCAAACAGGGCCGAAGAGATTTTATTTTTATTAAGGTAATTTATGAGAAGATTAGTTTGGGTTTCTTTTCCCGAGCCGTCAATTCCTTCGATGACTATCAATTTGCCTTTTTTCATATCTCATTTATCGCTACATTCTAACAGAAAAAATGTAAGAAGTCTATTTCTTATAAAGCGATAGACTCCCCTGCTTTAACTTTGTCTTGAAGAATGAGCTTGGCTATTTTGTCTTCTATCTCGTCGCGGATGACCCGTTCAAGATTTCGCGCGCCGTATTTGGGGTCATAGCCTTTTTTAGCCAAATCTTGAATTGTAGCGTCGTTGATTGTCAGTTTAACTTGATATAATTGGTAGACGTCGCGGATTAACTCATCGAGAATTTTTTTGGCTATCACGAGGAGCGTTTTTGAAGAAAGCTGGTTAAAGGTGATTACGCCGTCGAAGCGGTTGAGAAATTCCGGTGAAAAAATATTCTCATTTTTTGCATTAGACGTGGCAATGATTAATAAATTTTTGCAGTCGACATGGTGGCCCAAGCCATCGGTGAAGTAGCCTTCATCGATGACGGTAAGGAATATATTAATAAGGTCTTTATCAGCCTTTTCAATCTCGTCCAGCAAAAGTACTCCGTAAGGTTTCTCTCTGACAGCGGCGCTCAAAAGACCGGGTTCATTATTGCTTACGTCTCCTATTAACTTCGGAATGTCATATTTAGATTGATAATTTGACATGTCGAATCTTATTAAGGAATGGGAAAAAAAGACCTCGGAAATGGCTTTGGCAGTCGCCGTCTTTCCGACGCCCGTCGGCCCCAAAAAAAGAAAAGTGGCCAATGGTTTTTTTCTTTTACCGATGAGTAGAAAGGATCTTCTTAGGCTGGCAGATAATTTTTCCAACGCTTCGTTTTGTTCGAGGACGATAGAGGCCAAAAGGGATTCAAGATTGAGAAGTTTTTCCTTCATTTGGGAATTTATTACAGTAGGAATATGGGTTTTTTCACTGAGAACGGCGTCGATAAATTCAGGCGTCACAAGGGTGTTGTTCTTGGCATAGACACAGGCGTTGTCCAACAGGTCGACGGCTTTTTCCGGAAAAGGTATATAGGTTATATAGAATTCGCTTTTTTCTATGGCTTCGACGATAGTCTCGTAGGCAATAGTTACGTGGTGAAAATCTTCGAAGTCCGAAAATTTTTCCAGAAGAATATCTAGGGCTTCTTTTCTGCCGACTTCAAAAACATCAACTTTATTAAAATTTTGGACAATTTTATCGTCAGGCATAACGAATTTTTGATAAAGAAAAGGCGTCGTGGTCGCTATTAAATGAAGCGAATCGGTTTTTGAAAATTTTCCCAAGGAAGAATAAAATTCCATATATTTATTAAAATCGTCGATGAAAAGTATGATGTTTTTGGCCTCGAGAGCTTCTTGGAGTAATTCTTCAATAAAATTCTCCCTTTGTTTTTGGTCGGTGAATTTACTCAAAACTTTTTCCATATTTAATTTTAAAATCCTTTTGTACATAAGATGGACATTGGTTTTACCCAGATATATTTTTTTGGCCAGTGCATCAATGATCGTATGTTTGCCGGTACCCTCTTCTCCGACGATTATTACATTGGCTTCATTATTTTTGACTAAAATCTGTTCTATTTCCAGTATCTCTTTTTCCCTGTCAACAATATTGTTTAAGTGATGAAGATATTTAGAAGAAGCTAGGTCATTGGTAAACTCGTCCAAGTTGGGGGTATAACCGACAGACCAGTCGCGGGCCAGAGGCGGGATGCTGAAAAGGTTACTCAATTTCCACCACTGGGTTTTTTCTAGGTGGTTTTCGTAATATTTTTCAAACCATACATTAACGGCTTGTCTGTTTTCCTCTTTCAAAAGGCGTATAGAAATAAATTTTTCTTTTATGATTTCTTTTTCCTGTTCCGGAGTTTTTGTAAACATGTTAATTAAATAGAAAAAAGGGATGAGAAAGAAAAAAACCAAAGCCATAAAAGGCAGACCGACCATTAAGATTGTTTGGAATATAAAATAAAAACCTATAATTGAAGATCTCATAAAAATACCCATGAGGCTTGAGATTAAATTGAAGGCAAAGCGGTTGCCCCAGTCGGAAAGCGAAAAGCCAGCGGAAGTTTTTTTTGTCTGCAAATTCCGCCAAGGAAGAAAAAATGTTTTGACCAATGCTGAAACGGAAAAAAAATAAGGAAGAAAAATAAAAAAATTAATAATCGCTTCGCCAAAATTTCTGAACGATTCTTTATAGAATGCCGGTAAATTCTTCTTCATAATTTGAGTATATCAAAAATAACTATTGACATTTAAAAAAAATCGGTAATAATGTTGGTATTTGAAAAAAATGAAAAAAGTGAAGAAGAAGGTTATAAGAAAACCTGCTAAAAAAAGTTCAAGAAAAAAAATCTCTCTTAAGCAAAGGCAAAGCAAAAAAGAATTGGTTATTTATATTTACAATGTTGTTGAAGACGAGTGGTCTTTTCTATCGTCGATCCAGCCGATTGAAAAAAGGTTTGAAATGATTAATGATTGTAATGATTCGTCAGAGTGCTATCTTTTCGCCAATGCCAGCGAAAAGGAATTTATCTACATTTCGCCTATTGAAATATCTGGCAACTTTAAGAATTATTTTCAATTGATAACAAACAACAAAAAAGTAGACATTTATGTTCCTCAGAAAAGGACTGGATTAATTTGCAAGGATCTTTATACAGATAAACAGCTTTTTGGTGATTTAGTTCAGAGGGCTAAAAAATACAAAAAAGTAAAATTGATAAGCTACGCGACTTCTCCGGAATTTTTGGAATTAAAAGAAAGAATGATACAGCTCGGCCTAAACGTATTTACTCCAGAGGCGCCAGAGATAGAAAATGCCTGGACAGTCAATTTTTTCGGCAGCAAATCAGGAATAAGACAGTTGGCCCAGCAGTCCCGGGCGGTTGAACCGGACTTTATCATGCCGGAAGGAGTTATCTGTGTGGGTAAACTGGACGCCGCAAAAATTGCCGCCAATACTTATATTAGAGAAAAAGGAGTGGTTTTGAAAACCAATAAAGGCAGCGGTGGCCACGGAGTCATGATTTTTAGAGAAGGAGAACTTCCGCGGGATTATAAGTCATGCGAAAAAAGAATTTATGAACTTTTGAGCGAGGATGGTTACTGGGAAAGATTTCCGATAATAATAGAAGAACTTATTAATGTTGATTATTCGGCATTTGGAGTAAACCCAAACATAGAATTCAAGATTCATAGAAATGGAAAAATCGAAATGCTTTACTATTGTGTAATGATGGTGACAAAGGAAGGAAAATATTATGGTTTGGATATCCATGAAGACGTACTGAATGAGAGAACTGCGGCTAGAATTACTGACACTGGTTATTTTATAGCTGAAAAATATGCTGAAGAAGGATACCGTGGCCATTTTGACATTGACATGATCGCCGGAAAAAACAGCCATATCTATGTCTGTGAATCAAATACAAGAAATACCGGCGGAACAGATATCTATAAATTGGTCTACGACCTTTACGGCGAGGATTTCTTTTCAGATGTCTATGTTTTAAACAGAAACAACTATAAATTTAAAGGCCAGTCTATTCCTTCTTTTGAAAAATTATTAAATGTTTTGAAGCCGATTGTTTACGACAAAAAGAAAAAAGAGGGTTTGATAATTTCCTCGGCGGCTCCGATTAAAGAAAAGCAGCTTTTATACACTATTTTGGGTAAAAACAAAAAAAGGGCTTATCAATTGCAAGAAGAAATGTTTAACCTTCTTCAACAAATTAATTAGCCTTCTTTTAACTCTATGAATATTGCTTTTCTTTACAATGTTCGTCATGAATATCTCGATCCAAAAGATTATAGAAAGCAGTTAGAGGCCGATTTTGACGACCCAATTACTACTAAATGGCAAATAAAGCACCTAAGAAATCTGGGTTTTAAAGTCATTCCAATAGAAGCAAACGAAAAAGCATACTTGAAACTTTACAAAAACAGGAAAGAAATTGATTTAGTTTTTAACGTTGCTGAAGGAATCTATGGAAGGGATAGAGAGTTACAACTGCCAGCTATGTTTGAGATGCTTCAGATACCTTATACAGGGTCTTCCCCACTTACTCAGGCTTTTTCTTTGAACAAGGCGAAAGCTAAAGAGATTTTTGTCGCTAAAGGAATTCCTACGGCAGATTTTCAGATGGTTGAAAAAGAAGATTTTGTCTTGAACAAAAAGCTAAGGTTTCCTTTGATCGTTAAACCTGTCGCCGAAGGATCAAGTATGGGAATAACCAACAAGAGTGTTGTTTTTGATATGCTTTCCCTAAAACACCAGGTCAAGAAAATTCTTGATGCGTTCAATGAACCGGCTTTGATCGAGCCTTTTCTTGTAGGTAGGGAGTTTTCCGTATCCATGCTCGGTAATCCGCCTGAGTTTTTACCTATAATAGAACCAGATCACAGCATGTTGCCAAAAAAATACCTGCCTTTTGATTCATATGAAGTTAAATGGTTTTTTGAGGAGCAGGGGCACGCAGATTACCTGAAATGTCCAGCCAAGCTGGAAAAAAGCCTTCAAAAAAAGATTGAAAAAATATGCCTTGATGTTTGGGAGGCTCTTGAAGTTAAGGATTGGTGCAGGATAGACATAAAATGTGATAAGAAAGGCAACCCTTTTGTTTTGGAAATAAATTCACCAGCAGGGATCGCTCCTCCCGAAGCTTCTATGACTTCGTACTTCCCTCTTACTGCCAGAGCCGCCGGTATAAGCTATGAGCAGTTGCTGATGAGAATAGTCAATTCAGCTTTAAAAAGATATCAAAACAGAAAATCTTAGTGGACTCGAGAGGATTTGAACCTCTAACATCTTCGATGTAAACGAAGCGCTCTGCCGTTGAGCTACGAGTCCTCTCGGTGGGCATGGATAGAATCGAACTATCGCTCTCATCTTTATCAGAGATGTGTTTTACCATTAAACTACATGCCCAAAGCTTAAAAATTATAGCATATTGCTTTATAGTTTTATATAATGAAATATGCTCTATTTTTCTGAACTGGCCGGGAAAAAAGTCATTACTGAAGATAATATCCCGGTTGGAATTCTTGACGACCTTATCTTTCTGGTTTCAGACAATCCCCTGGTTACTAAAATGAGGATAAAAACCAGTTCCGGACAAAAAATAATAATCTCAATTGACTATCTGCAGAAAATAAATACCCGGTTGATGATTGAAAAAGAATTTCTTCCTTCTTATTTGGAAGAAAACGAGCTTTTTTTGGTGAAAAATCTTCTGGATAACCAGATAATCGATCTTAAGGGCAACAAAATCGTCCGAGTCAATGACGTTGCCTTAAACCAGGATAAAGAGAAATTGACAATAGCCGGTGTTGACATCGGCATTTTAGGATTAGCACGGAGAATCAGGTTTTTTGGAGGCGATAATTTCTACAAAATGATCAGGTTTTTTAATATAAAAATTACTTCGGAATTTCTTTCTTGGGCTGACATCCAGCCGTTAGAGTTAATACGTGGCCAGGTAAAGCTAAAAAAGAAAGAGGAAAAGCTAGAGAGGGTCAGGCCGGAAGACCTGGCGGATTATTTGGAAAAGACCAACGTACTCAATGCCAGGAAATTTTTGAAAATACTCGACACGGAAAAAGCCGCCGACGTTATCAGCAACCTGAACATAAACTACCAGACATCCTTGTTTAAAAGTTTTCGTTCGGAAAAAGCCGCCAAATTTTTAACTTTTATTGACCCTGACGAAGCCGTTGATGTTCTTTTAACTTTGCCCAAAAAAAGGCAGGAGGAAATTATCAGCTTACTGGATCCTGAAACAAAAGCGAATATCCAAAGGCTTCTAGAATTTTCCAATAGCCCGATAGGTGGTCTAATCACAACAGAATTCATCACAGTAGAGCCGGATGACAGCGTCCGCCAAGTTATAGACACTGTTAGAAATAAGACTGTAGATTTTTCTTCGCTGGATTATATATATGTTGTCAACAAAGAAAAAGAATTAGTCGGGGTTTTGAGTCTTCATGAACTTTTAATGCAGGATTTGGATATACCGGTTTATAAGTTTATGACGCAAAATGTCGTCGTTGTTCACTTTACGACGCCAGAAGAAATCGTTGCCAAAAAAATGTTAAAGTATAAACTCTATGCTTTACCGGTGATTGATGAAAAAAAACACATGCAGGGGTTGATTACTCTTGACGATTTAAATTCTTTAATAATGAAAAAATTATCATAATATATGAAAAAACTTGTTATTGTCGCTGATTTGGCCGATGACACATTGACTTGTGCGGAAGTTGAGCTGGCAATCGAAGGATATCTAAAAAATGAAACAAAGCCGGATATCATATTTGTTTCGTCAACTCCTTCAACTATTCATACTTCTTTTCTTCTAAATCAATTAGTAATAGTTGAGGAAAGATTCAGCCGGCCTTTAGAAACGGTGATATTTCAAAATACCGATCCGAGACTGTTCGCGGATAATAATTTAAAGCAGGCAAAAGGTGCCGAGCCCTTGATTATCAGGTTAAAATCAGGAATTTATCTTTGCGGCCCGAACGCCGGATACGATTTTTCTTTAATTAAGGATAAGATAGACGAAGTTTTTAAATATAAAGGTTTAAACGAAGAAGGGCAGTTTCACACGCGCGATCTTTATTCCAGAATCTGCGCCCATTTGATGGACGAGATGGAAGATGAATTAGATCTTGAAGAAACGTCTACTAATATTATTCCTGAATTAAAAGGATTTCATATTGGTCATCTTGACAATTTCGGCAATATAAAAACAACGATAAAAAAACAAAGCCTTAAAGGAAAATATGAAATAGGCGAACTTGTGAAAATCAAGATTAATAATATTGTCCAGAAGGCAAAATATGTTGATAATCTCTTTGCCGGTAAAGTCGGAGAGTTGGTAATCTATCCGGGTTCTTCAGGGGAAATTAACGATAAATTTTTAGAAATAACTGCTTGGCAGCATTTCGGCGAAGAATCGGCAAAAACCGGCAGGCATTTTTTTAATGATCCGAAACCGGGAATGACAGTTGAAATTCTTACTTAATTTAGTTTATTAAACGGGCTAGGAAAGTTTAAGGTCTTATGTAAGACCAATTTCTTTCATAAAGAAAAAAATTAGAAAGGAGGTGATCCAACCGCTCCTTCCAGAACGGTTACCTTGTTACGACTTAACCCCCATCGCCGGCGACATTTTCTCCCACCACTAGGGCGAGATTCAAATATCCCCGACTTTGTTGGCTTGACGGGCGGTGTGTGCAAGAGGCAAGAACGTATTCACCGCGGCGTGACTGATCCGCGATTACTACCAATTCCGTGTTCATGAGGTCGAGTTGCAGACCTCAATCCCCACTGAGGGATGGTTTGAGGGATTTGCTGGAACGTTACCGTTTGGCAAAGCCCGTTGCTCATCCCATTGTAACATGTGTGTGGCCCAGG
>JAHFKS010000010.1 GCA_023245215.1 Candidatus Microgenomates bacterium
ATTTCTCCGGCAGGATCCGAACATAATTTTGGTCGGTGAAATCCGAGACAAAGAAACCACCCAGTTGGCAATTCAAGCAGCATTGACGGGACATTTGGTTTTTTCCACACTGCACACCAACGATTCGGCCACGGCGATCCCCAGACTGATTGATCTCGGCGCCGAGCCTTTTTTGATCGCTTCGGTATTGACCGCAGTAATGGCCCAACGTATCTGCCGGCGCATCTGTCCTCACTGCAAGACAACTTATGAACCGATCGCCCAGGTCAAAGAAAATATTAAAGCAATTTTGGGGCCTTTTTTGCCAAAAATCTATGAAACCCAGTCCATAAAACTCACCAAAGGAGCGGGTTGTGTTGAATGTAATCAGACCGGTTATTTAGGAAGGATTGCCATTTTTGAAGTTTTAAAAGTCTCGTCTTCTATAAATAAAATGATTTTACAACAGGAGTCAGCCAGGAATATAGAAGAACAGGCAAAAAAAGAAGATTTAATCGTAATGAAGCAGGACGGATATCTCAAGGCTCTTGAGGGTATTACGACAATTGAAGAAGTGTTGAGAGTCGCTGAAACATAATATGGAATTAAATAAACTATTGCAATTAGTGATTGATAAACAGGCTTCGGATCTGCATCTCGTTCCTGAATATTTTCCGACAATCAGAGTGGCGGGTGAACTTTTCCAGCTATCGACGATGACTAAAATATCCGCACCGATGGCAGAACAGATGCTGCTGACTCCTTTAAGCGGCGAGCAGAAGGAAAGTTTTCTGGCCAACAGGGAGCTTGATCTGGCGCTTACTTATAATAATAACCGTTTCCGCGTCAACTTATATTATGCCAAAGGAGTCATTTGCGGCAGTTTCAGATTGATACCGTCAACCATCAAAAGCATCGAAGAGCTGGGTCTTCCGGCGATATTAAAAAAATGCGTTGATTTCCGACAGGGGCTTGTCCTTTTGACAGGCCCGACAGGAGAGGGTAAGTCGACTACCCTGGCTTCCATTATCAATGAGATAAATCATAAATATGCAAAACACATCATCACAATTGAGGATCCTATCGAATATATTTATTCTGTTTCAAAATCAATTATTTCCCAAAGAGAACTCCATCAAGACACTCATTCCTGGAGCTTATCTTTAAAATCGGCTTTGAGAGAAGATCCGGACGTTATTCTTGTCGGAGAAATGCGGGATTTTGACACAATTTCCTTGGTTTTAACAGCCGCCGAAACCGGCCATTTGGTTTTTTCCACGCTTCATACAAATTCAGCACCGGAATCGATCGACAGGATTATTGACATTTTTCCACCGCACCAGCAAAATCAGGTTAAAAACCAGCTGGCAACAGTTTTAAAAATGATAGTTACTCAAAGACTAGTCCCAAAGCAGAACAGCATTGAAAGAATTCCAGCTTCGGAAATTCTTATCAGCAATTCGGCCGTGTCAACGACCATAAGAGAAGGAAAAACTTACCTGATTAATAATATTCTTGAGACTTCAGAAGGAGAAGGGTTTATCCTTTTTGAAAAAAACCTCCTCTCCCTTTATAAGGCCGGCTTGATATCAAAAGAAACCGCATTTTCTTATGCAATCAGGCCAAAGGAACTGGAGAAATTTATAAAAATAACCCGCTCTTAAATCCATGATTTTCAAATACAAAGCTCTCAAAGGCACGGAGATGATTGAAAAACAGATTCAAGCTGTTTCGAGCGACTCTGTTGTTGATTATTTAAAGAAAAATGGTTATTTTCCTGTTTCTGTTACTGAAGTCAAAGAGCAGCAGTTGAGTTTTCTTAACGCATTAAATAACAAAGTAAATTTTAATGACGTTGTCGATTTTACCCGTCAAATTGCCATAATGCTCAATGCCGGACTGACATTGATAGATGCCTTGGAGATTTTGAAAAAACAGATTAGTAAGCCGGGTATGCAAAAAATGGTCAATGATATTGATTCGGATATAAAAGGCGGAGGTTCTTTTTCTTCTGCCTTGGGAAAATATCCGAATAATTTTTCCGGCCTTTATATTGCTTTGGTCAGGTCGGGTGAAGCATCGGGGAAATTGGGCGAAATCCTGCTCCGCTTGGCCGACAATCTTGAAAAAGAAAGAGAGTTTAAAAGCAAGTTAAAAGGAGCGCTGATTTATCCTTCTTTAATTTTGGTTGGTATGTTTGTCGTCATGTTTATAATGATTACTTTTGTCATTCCTAAACTACTGAACCTATATAAGGATTTTAACGTCGAACTGCCGATGACAACGCAAATTTTAATTCTTATTTCTTCTTTTTCTGTCAAATTTTGGCCGTTGATGGTTATCGGCATTTTCGCCGGAAGCTATTTTGTAAGAAAATACCTAAAAACAAAAAATGGAAAGCTTAATTTCGACAGACTGGCTCTTAAGCTGCCTGTAATGGGCAAAGTAATTTCCATATCAGCATTGGTTGATACGACAAGAACTTTGGCGATACTTATCGGTGCTGGAGTTTCGATTCTCGATGCATTATCAATAGTCATTGATACGACGGAAAATATGATTTATCAGAAAGCCTTTATCAGCGTTAGCCATAAAGTAGAAAAAGGCCAGTCACTGGGAGTCTCACTTGATCAGGAGGGAATTTTTCCGCCGATTTTAGTCCAGATGAGCCAGGTGGGAGAGCAAACAGGCAATCTTGACGATACTTTATTTCGCCTTTCAAAATATTTTGAAATGGAATCAGAAATTTCCATTAAGTCGATGACGACTTTGATTGAGCCGATGATTCTGGTGATTTTAGGATTCGGCGTCGGTTTTCTGGTTTTATCCGTCATTACTCCTATTTACAACCTGACGTCTTCGTTTAAATAATCAATCCCTGGCAACTATCCCCTTTTGGTAGTTGTCGACCTTTTTTTTTAATAACCGGTAATTTGTAATTGAAAAATGGCTGTCGAAATATCCGACGGCTTTTTTGGTTTTATCAATCAAAGCATAGTCTCCGAATGAAGCAATTTTCAGTTCTATAAATCCGTGTTGTTTCATTCCATAAATGTCACCCGGGCCGCGGATTTTTAAATCCTCTTCAGCCAATTTATTTCCGTCGGAAGTCTGAGAAAAAAATCTCAATCTTTCGATTACGGGTAGAGAATCGGTTTCAGAAAACAAAAAACAATATGATTGTTTATCACCTCTCCCGACCCGACCTCGTAACTGGTGCAGTTGGGCCAGGCCGAAACGTTCTGCTCCCTCTATCAGCATGATAGTCGCATTAGGGATATCGACGCCGACTTCAACGACCGGCGTCGCCACGAGAATGTCGGTTTTCCGGTTGTTAAAGTCTTCCATTATTTTATTTTTTTCTTTACCTTTTATTTTTCCATGAAGCAGACCGATTTTAAAATCCGGAAAGATTTTTTTGAGATTTTCGTATTCGGCTTTGGCGGCTTTGACAGATTTCATAGTTTCTATTTCAGACTCTTCAATCAGGGGGCAGACAATAAAGATTTGAGATTGATGATTTAAGATTTCAGATCTCATCCATTGATATCCGGCCTGTCTTTTTTCTTTTGAAACATAGAAAGTTTTTACACGTTTTCGTCCAGGCGGCATTTCATCTATGATAGACAGGTCCAACTCTCCATAAAGAGTCAGCGCGACCGTACGGGGTATCGGTGTTGCCGTCATCGACAGCAGATGAGGAGTTATGCCTTTATTTTTTAATTCAGCCCTCTGGGCGACTCCAAATCGGTGCTGTTCGTCGACTATAACTAAGCCGACTTTTTCCAATTTAAATTTTTTACTCACCAAAGCATGAGTTCCGACTACAATGTCATTTCCGTTTATTTTCTGTGAACCAGTCTGCAGCCCGATTTTGACAGGAAATTTTTTAAATAATTTAACTAAAGTTTGATAGTGTTGCGTTGCTAAAATTTCCGTAGGAGCCATTAAGAGCGACCTGTATCCGTTGAGGTACGCCAGATAACAGGTCAAGGCGGCGACGACTGTCTTTCCCGACCCGACTTCTCCCTGTAAAAAGCGGTTCATCGGATTGTCCTTTTTTAGATCGCTAGATATTTCTTTCCAAACCCGATGTTGAGCTTTTGTTAACTTAAAAGGAAGGCTTTCTATAAATTTATTGATTAACTTTTCATTTTTACCAGTCAAGATAAATTTATTGGTCACTTTTTCTTTTTCCCATTCTTTTTTAACCAGCCTTGAAGACAGCTGAATAGTAAATAGTTCGTCAAAAGCCAGTCTTTCCCTGGCTTTTTTTTCAGATTCTAAAGAATCGGGGAAATGAATTTGCTGGTATGCGGTTGGTTCACCCATAAGATTATTGAATAAAATTATTTTTTCCGGAAAAATCTCTTCGGGGAAACTCTCTATAAACATCATTTTTTCCCTGATGGTTCTCGAAGATAATCCTTTCTTTTCCGGATATATCGGAATAATTCTGGCCGTATGAACTCTCTTTCCATTGACTTCATACTCTTTCGGTTTTATCGACAGTTTTTTGCCGTATTGTTCGATGATTCCGGCGGCGCTTATATTCATTCCTTTTTTTAGCAGCCGCAGTAAATAAGGCTGGTTGTAAAATCCAAGCTCTATCTCGCCAGTTCCGTCATCCAACTTAAATACCTGGATTTTTAAACCGGTTCTGGTAATTTGGTATTTTGATTGTGAGATTACTCCTTCAACCGTCACAGTTTCTCCGGGCTGCAGTCTGTTTATTTTTGAAACTATGGAGTAGTCCTCATAACGGAATGGGAAATAGTTGATTAAATCAAGATAAGTATTAATTTCCAAAGATTGGAATTTTTTGATAGTAACAGAACTGGTCCTTGGAAGCGAAGAAATTGGTTCTGATAAGTTCATTGAAAGTATTTTACCTGATAAATAAAGGCGCTAACGATGACAAAATCAAAAGCAGTGAAGAAACAACGACGATTACTTTCCACAAAGAATCTCTTTTTATTTTCCTGCCCATTATTTTCATTAGATTTATTATACTATTTTTTATGTATTTATCCCGTCGCCTTCGTTTTCGGCAGCAATATTCCCGCCAAAGACTTTTGGCCTATGCCTTGATTATTGCCACTGCCATGGTAATTGTCGGTTTTATTTTTTCTTTTGGTCTTTTTGCCTGGTATGCTAAGGACTTACCTTCACCGAGCAAGCTCTCCCAAGTGACCGGTTACTCTACTGTTTTTCAGGACAGAAATGGAAAGATTCTTTATGATATGTATAAAGATAAAAACCGGGTTCCTGCCTCATTCGACGAGATTCCAAGTTATTTAAAACAGGCAACAATATCCATCGAAGACAAAAATTTTTACAAGCACGGTGGAATTTCTCAGTTTGGAATTATCAGAGCTGGTATCAACATTTTGCTCGGTCGCGGCCTCCAGGGCGGGTCGACAATCACTCAGCAGCTGATAAAAAATGTATTGCTTACTTCAAGGCAGACTATATCCAGAAAAATACAGGAAATGATTTTGGCAATGGAGGTGGAAAGGCGCTACAAAAAAGACGACATATTATTAATGTATCTTAACGAGTCGCCTTACGGCGGTAGTTTTTGGGGCGTGAAGACGGCGGCTAAAGGTTATTTCGGCAAAGACGTCAAAGATTTAAATCTGGTCGAGTCGGCGATTCTGGCTGGATTGCCCCAATCACCGAGCAGCTATTCGCCCTTTATAGGCAAAAATGACGCTTGGCGCGGTCGCGCAAAAGACGTTTTGAGGAGGATGAGGGAAGATCAATATATTACTAACGATCAGGAAAAAACCGCTCTTGCCAGTCTCGCGAAAATCAAATTTACTTCACCCAAACTTGTTATTGATGCGCCGCACTTTGTTTTTTATGTTAAAGACCAAATCGATAAAGAATACGGCGAAAAATTAATCGACCAGGGAATAAAAATAAAAACCACCCTTGATTTAGACGTTCAAAAAACAACGGAAAAAATTGTCGCTGAAGAAATAGAAAAACTCAAAGGATTGAATGCGACAAACGGCGCAGTAGTTGTTTTGGATTCCAAAACAGGCGACATCTTGGCAATGGTTGGTTCCTATGATTTTAACGACGAGAAATTCGGCAAGTTCAATGCTGCTTTGGGTTTAAGGCAGCCGGGTAGCGCGATAAAACCGGTTACTTACGCAACGGCGTTTGAAAAAGGCTATACTCCTTCGACAGTATTGATGGATGTAAAAACGGAGTTTTCTTCCGGGTCCACAGGTGACAAGCCGTATACGCCGGTTAACTATGATGGAAAATTCCGGGGGCCGATGCAGGTCAGGTTTGCTTTGGGCAACTCGGAAAATATTCCTGCCGTAAAAATGCTCGCTATGGCCGGCCTTCGTGATTTTTTACAGAAAGCAAACGATATGGGTTTAACGCAGTTCGCGCCGACGGATGAAAACTTAAGGAGATTTGGACTTTCGGTAACTTTGGGAGGCGGAGAAACAACTTTGCTCAATCTGACTTCGGCTTTTTCGGTTTTTGCCGCCGGCGGTCAAAAAAAAGACACTTCTTCAATATCGGAAATAACCGACTTCAAAGGAAAAACGATTTATAAACAAGTCAGGGTAAGGGAAAAACAGGTAATATCACCGGAAGTAGCATTTTTGCTTTCCCATATTTTGTCAGACAACAACGCAAGGTTAGATATCTTTGGACCGAATTCTTATCTCAATATTCCCGGAAAAACAGTTTCCGTCAAAACCGGAACGACCGATGACAAGCGCGACAACTGGGCTGTCGGTTATACAAAATCTATTACCGTCGGCGTCTGGGTGGGAAATAACGATAACACTCCTATGAATCCGAAAATCGCTTCTGGTGCAACCGGCGCCTCCCCCATTTTTTACAGATTGATGAGAGAGTTGCTGAAAAATCACGAAGACGGAATCATGGATAAGCCGGATAAAGTAAAGGCTCTCACAGTTGATGCTTACCTTGGCGGTTTGCCGAAAGACGGCTACCCTACCCGGAGCGAGTATTTTATAGAAGGAACAGAACCGAAAGACGTCTCTCCTTATTATAAGAAACTAAAAATATCCAAAAGCACCGGCAAATTAGCTAACGACGTTGAGGTGAAAAACGGGAACTATGATGAAAAAGATTTTATTGTCATTACTGAAAGCGACCCGGTCTCCGCCGACGGAAAAAACCGCTGGCAGGAAGGAATAGACGCCTGGGTAAAAGACCAGGGCGATTCCAAGTTCCATCCGCCGACCGAGACTTCAGATGCATCGTCCGAAGACGTAGTTGTTTCCATTAAGAATCCCTCTGGCCAACAAAGCGTCAATTCAAACAACGTGGAAATCAAAGCCAAAATAATAAGTATTGCCAAAATAAAAAACGTCAAAATCAAAATAAACGGCTCTGATGTGAAATCAATCGACGGAGACAATAAAGATATAGATGAAACGATAAATTTAACTGATGGAGCATATGAACTTCAGGTAGTGGCGACTAATGAAAAAGATAAGCAGGGTGAGTCAACGATTAAATTTGGAGTAAACAAGCCTTGGGATTACGTTACACCGACGCCGACTCCATAAGTCTTATTAGTCTTATTAGACTAATTTGTCCAATTCCCCTTTGGCTTCTTCTTCGATGAGGTTGCGATCCATTGAAGAGTAATAAAAGCGGAGAGTGAGTTTGTTATTGAATTGTGAAACAACCTCGACATTTATCAATAATTTTGAACTCAAAGCTTTTTCTTTTAATGATCTATAAGTATTATTTTTATCCAGGATAAAAGTTTTATCCAGCTTAATCACCGAATATTGGTTTAATTGTTTGAATTTCGGAACCGACTGATAATTTTTAATCAGCTTGGATAATTCTATTTCCGTTACGAAAATGCCGTTTTTTTCTTTAATGTTTTCTGTAACGTCAAGCTTTATATTCAATTCTTTATAAACTGCTTCTACTATTCCTTTTAAATCAAAATAATCGGTATTAGTTGCAATTCCCAGACGATAGTTTTCTTCTGGCAGGTCATTTTTTCTGGGAAGATAGACTTTTCCGATTTCAAAAAACCTCATGATGTCTTTTTTTCCTATATTGTCTTTGATGTTTTTGTACAAAGAAGGAAATAATGTGATCCGCAGGTATTCTATGTCTTCAGATATGCTGTTGGATAGCCTTAAGTGGTCTTCAATCTTTAATCCTGAATCCTGAATCATTTCTTTGGAAACCATCGAATAATTTATCACCTCGTTTAGTCCAAGGTGTTTGAGCAATAATTTTATTTTGTTTTGAAAAACAAACAGGTCTTCCATTTCTTTTGGCTGTTCGACATAAGAGGGCGCCTGCAAACGTGAAGGAATATTTTGGTAACCATAGATTCTCGCTACTTCTTCAACCAAATCTTCCGGAATTGAAATGTCATATTTGCGGTAGGAAGGAACGGTAACAGTCAAAAAATCCTTTTTTTCTTCCGCTCCAAATCCTAAGTTGGTTAGAATTTCCCTAATTTTTTTCCTGTCAATTTTTATACCAATCAATTTCTCGAAAGTTTCAAGCTTTATAACTATCGTCTTTTTTTTATAAGGGTTGGGGTAGATATCGTATATCTTTGAAGCCAGTTTTGCCGAAGCGTATTTTTGCAAGAGTTCCGTGCCGTAAACCAAAGTGGCTTCAACCCTTTCTTCATCGAGGCCTTTTTCAAAATAAGTCGCTGCCACGGTTCTGACTCCAGTGTTCATGACGGTTTTGCGGACTTTTTCTTTGTTGTAGGTTTGGACAAAAAGGATAATGCGTTTGGTTTTGTTAGAAATGGCGGAATTGAGTCCGCCCATGATTCCGCAAAGGTCAACCAGCCTTCCCGATCCGTCTTCAATGACGATGTCTCCGCCAGGCAGGGTGATTTCCTGCTCGTCAAGGGTGGTAATTTTTTCGCCTTTTTTAGATTCACGCATTATCATGGTTTGTTTTTTGATTTCATCATAATCAAAGACATGGACGGGTTGCCCCAGAGTTAACATCAGATAGTTTGAAACATCAACGGCGTTATTGATGGATTTAATTCCAGCGGCAAGAACTCTTTCAGAGATAAATTTTGGCGAAGGGCCGATTTTGACATTGTCAAAAATAACCGCCGTAAATCGGGAGCACAGGTTTTTATCCTCAATTTTAACGTTTAAGGATAATCCGGAATTATTCTCTTTGATTTTTGTAAACTTATAAGCTGTTAATGGGTCAAACTTCAATTTAGCTTTTTTTCCGAACATCGGCAGGATGGCGGCTGCTTCCTGGGAAATGCCCAAAACCGACGCATAGTCTATTCGGTTGGAAATTATTTCAATGTCATAGACCCAGTCCCCATCAACTTTAGTTGCAGATTCTACAGATGGGCCGCACAAGGAAAGGTATTCTCTTATTTGGTCAGCCGTAGCGTCAGTTTCCAAATATTCCAGCAACCAATTATGAGTGATCTTTATATTCATATTTAAAACTGTTCAAGAAAACGAATATCACCGCCATAATAATTCCTGATGTCGTCCAAACCGTATTTCATCATGATTACTCTTTCGATGCCGAAGCCAAAAGCCCAGCCGGTAAATTCGTTTGGATTTATTCCGCCCTCCTTTAGGACATTCGGGTGGACCATTCCGGTGCCGCCGAGTTCAAGCCAGCCGGATTTGCAAACTTTGCACTTTTTTCCGTTTACTTTGGCGCTTCCTTTGCAGACGGTACAGGTGACGTCGACTTCAAAAGATGGTTCGGTGAACTGAAAGTGATGAGGGCGGAGGCGCGTCTTGGTCCCTCGGCCAAAGTATTTTTCGGCAAAATAATCAAGCGTGCCTTTGAGATTAGTAATGTTGATATCTTTATCAACACAAAGGCCTTCAAACTGGTAGAACATCGGCGTATGGGTGGCGTCCCAATTCGGCCGGTAGCATTTTGATATGTTTATCATCCTTATCGGCGGGTTTTTGACGCGCCTCATTTCGCGGTTCTGGCCGTTTGAAGTATGTGGCGTTAAAACCATCTTCCCGAATTTTGGATGAGGAGGCGTATCGATGTAGGAGGTTTCAAAATCGTCTCTGGCCGGGTGGCCTTTCGGCATATTCAAAGATTCGAAAGCGGAATATTCCCAGTCGACTTCTGGGTAAGAAACTCGGATGAAAGAAATCTTTTCAAAGATTTTTGTAATTTCTTCAATGGCATAAGAAATAATGTGCGAGCTTCCCTTAGGATACTGTTTTCCAGGCATTGTTTTGTCAAAAAATTTGTCCGATTTCTTTGAAGACAGTTCCTTAGTCTTAGCGTTGATTTTTTCCTCAATTTCTTTCTTGAGTAAATTTACTTGGGTTCCATATTGTTTTTTTTCTTCATTGGGAATTTCCTTTATTTTTTTCAATAAATCATTGATGAGTCCATTCCGCCCCAGATATTTAATATGAAGAGCAGTCAATTGTTCTGAATTGGAAATTTGCGAGAGATTTTTATTGAATTCTTGCTTTAAATTATCAAGATTAGACATGAAGAAAATTATAGCAGAAGTTTATTTTACTTTCTCGACGACTTTTTCAAAGACTTTCGGGTAATCCAAGGCCAATTTGGAAAGAATTTTTCGGTCAATGCCGACTTTTTTGGCATTTAATTTTTGGATAAACTGGCTGTAAGTCAGTCCGAGCGTCCGGACAGCGGCGTTGACGCGGATAATCCAAAGCTTCCTAAACTCTCTTTTTTTGCTTTTTCGGCCTTTAAAGGCATACTCTCCGGCATGAAGGACAGCCTCTTTAGCTTTTTGAAACTGCTTATGCCTCGTCATCCAATAACCCTTGGCAAGCTTCAGTACTTTTTTATGTCTTCTTTTGCTCTGGAGCCCTGATTTTACCCTAACCATATTATTTTCTGCCCAACATTTTTAAAAGTTTTCTCTTGTATTTTCCCTCGACTTTATTCATTTTCTTCATGCGCCTCAACCACTTTTTGTTTTTCTTGGCTTTTAGATGCCTGAATCCTTTAGAGCGGTGGAGCACCTTTCCACGCGCGGAGACTTTAAATCTTTTCACAGCCGATTTCCTGGTTTTTTGCTTGTTTTTAGCCATATTGAAGTTTTTATTATAACTTTCTTACTTCTTTTTTGCAACCACACTTCGAATCACCCTACCTTCAAACCGGGGCGGTTTGGAGACGTTGACTTCGCCGAGAGAGGCAATATACTTGTTTACCAAATCGTAAGCCATCTGTTTTTTTCCCATTTCCCTTCCCCTCAAGGTCAAATTTATTCTTACCTGGTGTCCTTCGCTCAAGAATTCTTTTCCTTTATTTTCCAGGCGGGCAAGGTCTCCGGCGGCGATAAATAAACCCAAACTGACATCTTTCGTAGTGCTTTTTTTGATGCCTTTTTTAGCTTCTTTGGCTTTTTTCTCTTCCTGGTACAAAAACTTTTTAAAATCAATTATTTTTGCTACAGGCGGTACGGCTTTTGGGGCAATTAAAACCAAATCGAGTTCTAGTTCCTGGGCCTTTCTCAAAGCTTCTTCTTTTGTGATGACTCCTACCTGTTCTCCTTTTTCATCAATCACCCTCAAGGTAGGCGCCTCAATCCTGTAGTTGATAAAATAGTATTTTCGCGGTTGATATCTTGGTCTATGAAAAGTTCTCAATTTGAGCTTTTAGTTTTGATACAAACTCGGAAATTGTAACTGTTCCTAAGTCTTTGCCTTCGCGTGTCCGCAAAGCAATTTTTTCCGATTTGACTTCCTTTTCCCCTATTATAACCATGTAGGGAATCTTTTGCAACGTCGTTTCCCTTATTTTCGCTCCCAAGGTTTTGTTATCGTTGTTCAGTTGGACGCGAACATTAACATCCTCCAACTGTTCTTTAACTTTTAAGGAATAATCCTGAAATTTGTCTGAAACCGGCAAAATCGATATTTGAACAGGCGTCAGCCAGAGCGGGAACGCACCGGCAAAATGTTCAATAAGGATTGCCAAAGTTCTCTCAATTGAGCCCGTTAACCCCCGATGAAGAATTACAGGGTGTTTTTCTTTTCCGTCTTCGTCGATATATGTCAAATTCAATCTTTTACCCATAAAAAGATCAAGCTGCAAGGTACTCATCTGCCATTCGCGGCCTAGTGAATCCCTAACAATAAAATCAATCTTTGGTCCGTAAAAAGAAGCTTCGCCTTTAGCAATTTTGTACTCGAGGTGATTGTCTTTGACTATTTTTTCAAGTTTTTCACCGGCCTTTTTCCAGGTATCATTGTCGGCAATATATTTAACAGCGTTTGATGGATCAGCTAAAGATAGACGGACATAAAAGTCTTTAAGGTGAAAAGCAACAAACATTTTTTTAACCAGTTCGATGCATAGTTTAAATTCTTTTTCGATTTGGTCTTCCGACATTAAAATATGACTATCATCTATTGTCAGAGCGCGCACTCTCAGAAGTCCAGCCAGTTCTCCGGTTTTTTCAAAACGGTAGCACGTTCCTGGTTCAGTCAACCTTATAGGTAAATCCTTATAACTCCTTGGTTTTGAAGTGTAAATCATATAATGGTGAGGGCAGTTCATTGGTTTTAATACATATTCTTCACCGTCAATGCCGAAGGGAGCGTACATGACATCTTTATAATGTTGCCAGTGGCCGGTTTTTTTATACATTTCGCTTCGGGCGATATGTGGAGTGGAAACGTGCTGAAATCCGGCACGTCTTTCTAATTCATATTCAAAATCCAAGATTTGCTTCTTTATTAAAGTTCCTTTAGGTGTTAAAAGCGGTAATCCTTTTCCGATGTTTTCAGAAATGACAAATAAATCTAATTCTTTACCCAATTTTCTATGATCTCTTTTTTTCGCTTCCTCAAGCATTTTAAGGTGGTTTTCGAGTTCTTCCTTGCTTGGGAAGACAGTTCCATAGATCCGGGTTAGCATTTTATTCTTTTCGCTCCCTCGCCAATAAGCTCCGGCAACCGATAAAAGCTTAAAATGTTGGAGTTCTTTTGAAGGATTGTCAACATGGCCCATCTTGCACAGATCTAGAAAATCGCCCGGATCATTTGTTTGGAGTTTTTTCCCCTGCTTTGCAAATTCCGTTGCCATTTCTACTTTGTATTTATTATCTTTGAATAATTTTTCTGCTTCGGAGAGGGTCACTTCATTGAATGTAAATTTTTGCCAAGTTGGTAGTATTTCTCTCATCTTTGCTTCGATTTTAGGAAAATCGCCTTCAGAGATATTCCATTTACCCATATCAAAGTCCTGATAGAACCCGTTTTCGATAGCTGGTCCTATCGCGTTTAAAGCCCCGGGATACAATTGTTTTACCGCATGTGCCAGCAAGTGTGCGCAAGAATGTCTTAAACTGTCTAAATTTTTAGATTCCATGTTTTTATTATAAACTATTAATAGATTGTAGCATAAAAAAACCCTCCTCTCGGAGGGAAGGTTATTGTCAAGAACTTATTTTCTTTTTTGTAATCTAAATGGAATTCCAGGATTAATAAAACCGGCCTCATCCGTCAAGAAACGTTTAAAATCATTTGGAGATTCTGCCCCGACTGACTTAAAGCGAAACCTTCTGGCGTTTTTAGTCAAATCTACCATTGCCTGTGTAATAAAACCTGCGCTTTCAATATTAAATCCGCCCAGATCGCTCGTTGACTTAATTCCTAATGAGGTATCACCAGCTTTTGAATCAGGTATGCCGATATCACAACCTGCCAGATAATAGTTCCCGTCAATCTCAGATTGTTTATAAGACGCAGCAATTATTCTGTTGCTTAAAGTCCCTGCCAGATTAATTCTTGAAACCCCGTCTTTGCCGGATTCAACCGCCATGGTAGCAAAACCTTGGTGGACGGAACTTAATGGTTCATAATCGTTAAACATAAAAGCAAAGAAACCGCCCCGGTTGGATTCGGTAGCTATTTGTATAGGAAAGCCTGGAGTAGAAAAACCAAAGAGGCTGACTAAAGTTTCCAGTTCTCTTACATCTATCGGAAGTTCGCTTTTAAAGAATTTAAGTCTTTCCGAAGGTCCTCTCTTCAAAAGATTAACATTTTTTGTTTCATCAGTCTCGAGGCCTTTAAGTTTATTTTCAACTTGGGGAAGGAAAAAATCAAAATAAATTGGAATACTTTTTTCAGAAGCCATGGGATATTATATTTCAGCTTGTTGTGAAAGTCAATTCTGTGGTCGCGACAGGACTTGAACCTGTGACCTTTTCAATGTCAATGAAACGCTCTAGCCAACTGAGCTACGCGACCAATTTCAGTCAATTTTACCAAAAAGCCTGCCCTTTTTAAAATCCATTATTTTAACTCGTCGTATATTTCCAGGAGCTGTCAGGTTGCCAGGTTGATCAGAGACAAAAATCGGCAGCTGGTTATCCAACAATCCTTCTCGGTAACTGTTGAAAGTCTTTTCTAAGAATAAGACTGACGAGCTTCTTCCGACGTTTTTTCGCAAAAAATTTGACAGCTTTTTTTGACCGAGCTTGATCAAAGCCTCTGCCCTATCTTCTTTTTCCATTGCCGTAGGTTCTTTAAGCCGGCGCGCCATGTAATCGGCAGACGTCTTTGCCCTTCTGGAAAAGCGGAAAACGTGGAATTTATTAATCGGTGATTCTTTCAGGAAATTGTAGGTATCCTGGAAATCAGCCTCTGATTCTTCCAGAAACCCGACGATTATGTCCGTGGCAATCAAGGCGTATTGGTTGATAGCTCCAAGTTCCCTAAGTTTGCTGACGAATTCTTCTCTTGTATATCCCCGTTTCATAAGACCAAGTATCTTATTTGAGCCTGATTGGAGCGGTATATGGAAAAAGTCCGCCAATCTTTTTTTTTGGGCGTATTGTCGGTAAAAGGTAAAAAAATCATCGTTTACGCTCCACGGGTGAACTGATCCGAGGCTGATTTTAGGAATATCAGTCTGGTCTATGGCTGATTTTAGCAAGTCTATAAAAGACTCCTTGGAGTCGAAGCCGAATGCCTGGGTGTTTATGGCTGTGAGAACAACTTCTTTGACTCTATTCTGTTTTGCCAACTGTTTAATCTTTTTGACTATTTCGCTGATTTTGCTTGATTTAGGCATGCCCCGGAGATAAGGAACGATGCAAAAGGTGCAAAATCTTTGGCAGCCGTCCTGGATTTTTATCATAATCCTGCCAGAACCGATAAACTTATTCGATACAGCCTCATTAACTCCTATAAACTTGCCTACATTTTTATTAATAAGCCTTTTTCTGATAATGTCGACAAGGTATTCTTTATTGACATTGTCGATAATGAGGTCAGCGGGAATTTTTTCAGCCTGCCTGTTTTTCTGCCAGTAGGTGGCCGCGCACCCCGTAACGACGATTTTGCTTTCGGGCAGGCGTTTTTTTGTTTGATACACAAGCTGGCGGGCTTCTCTGTCAGCCTTACTAGTAACAGAGCAGCTGTTTATGATAAAAATATCAGGCTTGTTTTTGTCGAATTTGAAACCCCGGGCAGCCATTTTACGGTCAATTTCTTCTTTTTCAGCCTCATTTACCCGGCAGCCGAAGCTAAAACTGTAGAAGGTAGCTGGTTTCATAGATGTCTATTATATCGATAAAAAACGGCAAATTGTAGTTTCTAATTTAATATAGGGTTAAACTTAAGTATTCTTGACATACCTATAGTTATATGCTATAATACTTCCAGATCCTAAGGTTTTTCAGATTTTTCTTGAAAAGCTTTAGGATTTTTTTTATGAAAAGAACTATCTTGATGCTAATCATTACAGGACTGTTTCTCTTCAAAAGCGGCCTTGTCATGGCGGAAAACCAGGCTGGCAATTCTGCCCAGCTGGCTTTATCTGTAAAATTTAATAAAGAAGAACAGGAAGCTCTAGATTTGAAAAGAAAAGAGTTAGCTATAAGAGCCGTTCTCAATCGTTATGATTCTCCTATGGCTGGACAGGAAAAAAGCTTTATAGAGGCTTGTAAAAAATACAACTTGGACTGTTATCTCCTTCCGTCCATTGCCGGATTGGAATCGACTTTTGGAAGATTCATATTACCAAATTCTTATAATCCTTTTGGCTGGGGCCGTGGGTACTTAATGTTTAACGGCTGGCCGGAATCGATTGATGCTGTGGGCCAAGGCTTGAGGAATAACTATATAAACCGTGGGGCCGAAGGCGTCTATGGAATAGGGCCTATTTATTCTGAAAGCCCTACTTGGGCTGTTAGAGTAGCTTGGTTTATGAACGAATTCGAAAAAGAAGAAGGAAAAATATCATTGCTTTCTTCTGATTTTCCTGTAAAATTATAAACTAAATGTACAGCTACAAACTTAAAAAACTGCCTAAAAACAGCCTGGAAATCAACCTAACTATTCCTGCAGCTGATATAAAGAAAGAAAAAGAAGGTGCTTTCTCAAGACTTCAGCAAGAACTGACAGTTGAAGGCTTTAGAAAAGGAAAAGTACCATTGCCTATCGCCCAAAAACATCTTTCTCCTGAAGCTGTTCTCCAAGAAATGATCAAGGTTTTGCTGACAAGAATCTATGAAGAAATCATAAAAAAAGACTCTTTAAGGCCGATAATCAACCCTAAAGTTGAACTTGTCAAAGTGCAGGACGGCCAGGATTGGGAAGTCAAATTGACCTTGGCAGAAAAACCAGTAGTCGAGCTGAAAGAATACAAAAAAGTCGTCAAAGAAACTATTGTTGAAGGAAAAAAAGCCGATATCTGGGTGCCGGGAAAAGATAAACCGGCTGATAAGAAACCAGAACAGGACAGGAGCAAACTTATGAATCTGATTCTTGAAGCGGTTTTGAAAGAAGTAAAAGTCGAGGTTTCGGACTTGATAATTAATGAAGAGCTTGATCTCAGGCTCTCACGTTTAGTAGATGACGTTGAAAAAATAGGTCTGACAACTGATGCTTATTTAAAATCAAAGAACCTGACTATGGATCAATTGAAGACTACTTACCGCCGGGAAATTGAAGATACTTACAAGCTTGAATTTGTTTTGTCAGAAATTGCCGACAAAGAAAATATCAAAGTCGAAAAAGAAGACCTGGACAAACTTTTTGTCAACATTAAGGATGAAAAAGAAAGGAAAGCGGCCGCAGAAAATAGCTACTATTATGCCTCGATTTTGAGGAAACAAAAGACGCTTGACTTCCTTCTCACCCTATAGTAAAATCTTTGTATGCAGAAACCAGCTTCAACTCAAAAATCACAAAACACTATTCCTTATAAAAATCCCTTAGAAAGTCTTCGTGACTTAGGCACAAATACGGCTAAAAAGACCGCCGACGCCTTTGGAAAAATTGGCGGAGGCATGCTTGATCAATTCTTCGGCGACTACGAATCAGATGAAGAAAAAAGCCAAGATTTGTCAATTGATAAAGAGGCCAAAAAAGGACAAAAAAAACAGGAAGCAAAAGTTTTTAACTACCAGGAATATTACGAAAATACCCTTGTTAAACGCCAGATTGCCGAACTGACAGAACAGATTAAAAAAGAAATTGAAGCTATTAAAAAAGCCGATTCTTCTCTTATTCAGGACGTCAAAGATATTGAAAAACTTACAGTTGATCAGCTTCCGGAAAAACCGGGAGTTTACCACATCCGCTTCCTGGAAATAGTTTTGAATATTTTGCGAGTTCTTAGGGCAAAGGTTGGCGAGTCAAAAACCTGGCTACAGGCTTTGATGTCGCGCAGAAAAAAAAGAGGCTCTTTATTTGCCTCAAGAAGCAAAAAATCAGGAACACAATACTCGCTTTCACAAGAACTTCAATCAGCAAGAAGCGTTCAATAAGATTATTCCAGCGCTTTCAAGAAGGTATTGACTCCGTGAGACCAGCTTCCTGGTGAAGACGGCGTATATTTGCTCATAATTGCAGAAGCAGTCACGAGGCCTTTGTCTATATATTCTTCTTTGATGCCTTTTGCCACAGTATCTATGGCTTCGCCATAAGTGTCAAATTTAGTCACTGTAGAACCGTAGATGCCCCATCCCCAGCAGTTGTGGGAGTCGTCGGGTATGACCCGGCAGAGGTTTGATTCCTGCATGGCAATTGCCGGTAAAAGTCTGTAATCAAACTGATAGCGATCAGACATGGCTACAATTCTGTCAGCCCATTCATAAAGGGGAGAATTATATTTTCTGAAAAAGGCTTTTAAGTTGCCGGTTCTTGCATCAGCCACAGAGACTTCAGTATTATATCCTGAATTATCGATTGGAGCGCTTGATGAATAAAACTGGCTGTTTTTGTTTTCATTGATGTCGGCGAGGATTTTTTCTATTTTTGCCTGCTTGTCAAAAAGGGCATAAGCTTTTATTGTCAGAAAAAAGTTCAGACCGGCCAAAACAAAAAAAAGAACAAAATAAACAACGCTTTTTTTAAGCATAGTTTAACTATAATAAAGCTCCAAAAGAAAGTCAAATACCTTATAATATCTATCCTTATGGAAAGGTCTCGCTATACAGGAAAACAGACAGAATATTTTTATAAAACTTATCGGAGTTTAAGGTCTTTGGCAAGTCTTCCGGAAAAAGAAAAGCTGTTCGAATTAGAGCAATTATTAAGGCTTCATGACCCGATTACTCACAGACATTCTTCCCAGGTAGGCGACATTGCCCAGCAGTTGGCTCTTCTTTCCGGATTGAGACAGTATGATTCTCACAGAATATATTACGGCGGTTTATTTCATGACATCGGCAAAGTTTTGGTGCCCCAGTCATATATAAACAGATTGAGTCAAAGCGACCTGTTAAAAGAACAAAACGACTTATTGATATCCCATGGCGTTAAAGGTGCTTTTATCATGCGCCATCTCGTAAATATGGATGAGTCTTTTGCCAGCATATGCGATCAGCATTGGATTGGAGAAATACCCGAAAAACCACCGTCACAGCAGGATGTTGACAACAGGCATTGGTATGTACCATTTGTTACGATAGCTGATTTAGTTGCCAGCGCTTTTGACTACAATAGAAAATATCAGATAAAATACAAGCGTAAGGACGTTACTAATTACGTAAATGACAGATTTGAAAACGGAGTTTTTCCCGAATATATCCGCCCAGCCTTTAATAAATTAATGCTCAACAACAGATATTTAAGATATTTGTAATTAGTGAGTCCGGAGAGACTCGAACTCTCAACCAATGCCTTAAGAGGGCACTGCTCTACCAGTTGAGCTACGGACCCAAGACTTTAGATATTATATCAACAGCCACACTTACTCACAAGCTAACAATTAATAAATTGACGTCTGATATTCCTTATTGTGCCAAGTTTTGTAAAATGTTAAGATTTTATCAATGTTTGTAGGGGATACTTTAATAAATATTGTTGGACTGTTAATAGGGCTATATTTTATAGGATTTTCTATTAATCTTATTATTCGTTGGATTAATGGAGACGATTTAGAAAAAATAAATAATACTATTGAATTTAAATGGTATCCTGGATACGGCGGCGGTCTGCATCATGGCAATAAACCTCCTGTCGAAAGAATCTATTTCATAATAAATTTAACTGTTTTTTTGATATTTGGTTTTGCTTTTACCTATTATTCATTCTTAGGCTTATTTAATATTAAGTAGAAATTTTTTAAATTTTACTGCTCTACGGTTAATCACGATTAGTCAAAAATTGTTTTGGTTACAGCAGTTGGTTTTAAGACGATTGATTCAAGAATTGATTTAATTGCATTGTTTGAAGACACAGATTTAACACCAACCCAGCCAATCCGAGTCAAAGTAATATATCTTTGATCCTTATATTTTTCGCAAACTGTTTGGAATGAAGTAGAAGTATCTTTATTTTTACTAATTCTCCAGGGGGCTGGTTTATCTAACTGGGTATACGAAATGTAATATAATCCTGTACCGCTAAAATTTGTGTAGTCTGGGTCATCGTAATATACACATGTTCCGGCCAAACCGTTTTCCTGAGTAATTACAATTATATCTCCATATTGATTCACTAAAGTTACATTCAAACCTTTTGGATCCACCAGACTATATTTATCGGCAAGCTGCCAATCAGACGGATAGGTTATTTGAAACGAATAGAAATCATTTCCAATAACAGGGGATGTATAAGTTTTAAAACCAGGCGTTGGCGTGGGTGTTATCGTTGGACTTAGTGATGGAGTAGGTGCCAGGGTGGGTTTTGATGATGGCTTTGGAGTTGGTGTAGTCGTTGCTGTCGTAATGGGAGTAATGGTTGGAGTCATAGAAGATGCGGTAACTGATTTTTTTGTTGGCTGTTTATTTATAAAATTTAATGAAACATTAATAATGATAAGGAGAGCGCCGAAAAATAATAACGCGGGTAGGGCAAATTTTTGTTTAGGATTGGAGACCGATGGGTCAAGATATTTTTCGGGAAGAGGTGTAAAATTTGCTGAAGATGACATACGAGTGCGCCCTGGAGGAATCGAACCCCCATCATCTGTTCCGAAGACAGATACTTTATCCGTTAAGCTAAGGGCGCTAAAAAAGCTTAAATATATTATACTAAAAAGATGCTTATCTTAATTCTATATTTGAGCGCAGTATTACTGCTTCTTCTCTTCCTGATTTCGATGAGCGTTTACACTCTTTCCCTGATATATTCTTCCATGAAAGGCTCGCCTTATGTCGCCACAAGGAAGCAAACGACTAAGGAAATTCTGAAAGGAGTCCCGCTGAAGAAAGGAAAGTTATTTGTTGAGTTGGGCAGCGGCGACGGAAGAATAGTCAGGACGGCTGCGAGGTTATATAAAATCAAAGGAATAGGGGTCGACGTCAATCCCCTGCTCGTGTTTTGGTCGGGATTTCTTTCAAGATTGGATGGCACCAGAAAGGACGTGGCTTTTTACAAAAAAAATATCTTTGAGACCGATTTGACAAAAGCCGACTACGTCTATATTTTTCTTATGCCCAAGTTAATCGAAGAATTGACAGTAAAGATGGACAAGGAAGTAAAAAAAGGCGCCACTGTCATTTCCCATGGTTTTCCCATAAAGGTTTGGAAGAATAAACTTTTTAAGAAGGTTGATCGGAGTCCGTTTCCCACCTATTACTATAAAGTTAAATAATCTCTTCTTTTCTTTTCCTGACGAAAGTTATCCACTCTTCCACTACTTCAAAAAGCAGTTTGAACGGGGCTTCGATTATGAAGTCGAAAATAAAAATAAAAAAATTCAAGCGGGCGATCTCCTGGGAGAAAAATTTACCCAATGACAAAATCGGCATAAAGAAAAAATCAGCTATCGGCGTCAGAATATTTTCTTTGATATCGAGCGTCAGTTCTTTGGTAATCTGTCTTATCCGGTAGGAGAAAAACGTCACCACGCTGACAAAGAATATAAAAATAGCCTGGCTGACCATATTAAAGTTTAACTTTGTTAGGAATTCATAGATTAAAGTCAAGGTGATAAAAAAAGTCAAGGAATAGAATATGGTAAATCCAAAAATGAGCAGCGGCCTGCGCGGTGCCGATTTCTTTGGAACAAACGCCATTTTGGTTTCAAAAGTCCGGTTGGAATCAATAATTTCTATTATCCGCTCGTAGATTTTTTTTGTATTGCTTTCACCGGGAACACGGAAAAAAGCCAGGATAATCGCCATTAAAATCGGCGGAAAAAGAGTATTGATAAATATTGACTCATAATTGACCTCTCCGTAAAAATACTTGGAAAGCGGGAATTCCAAAATCAGAGCAAAGACCATTTTTGTCAGAAGGATATAGATGAAACTCCTTATTGCCAGGTTTCTTATTCTTGTCCCCATCTGCTGGTATTTATCCCGGCATGTCTGATCGACTTCGGTCCAAAGTTTTTCTTTATCGGTCAAAATTGAACTTACATCCTGGAATTTATTTTTTAGCAAATCAAAAAGAACCAGGAAGGGAGGCAGCTGTTTGCGGGTAAACTTGATAAGATTTTCTACGTACGGGTTGGCAACCATATCATCGATTTTTTTAAAGATAGAAGGAAGATTGTGGGAAAGCGTATCCAGTTCGGCGTTTGTATAACCGGCCAAGGGTTTATAGAAAGTAATAAAGAGGTGGTAGTGGAGATAAGACCTGTCGCTCCGGCCGAAAACTTTTTCTATGGCGACGAGGAAAAAAGCGTCTTTTTGATCTTCTTTCAGGTCTTCTATCTTTATTTTTTTTCGCAAAACCTGGTAGATAAAGAAAGTCAGATTGGCCTGGCGCTGGGCTGACTCCGGCTTAAGCAACTCTTCGATTTCGCAGGTGAGAAGGTCGAGAAGAAACTGGTTCAGATAGGTCTGCATTTCGACAGCCCGGCCGACGACTAGCTTCCGTCTCAAAGACAGGTATTTATCTATCAATTCCTGGATTTTGATTATATCTTCGCCTCCGAGGCTGCTGTTGTCGAAATACCTGGCCCAAAGGAGTTCCCGGATCAAATTCTCCCCTTCTCCCCGGCCGTCCGGATTGAGGGAAAAACGGCGCCTCAAGACTCTTTCAATGGCAGCCCGGAGAATAAGATGGTCTTCGCGGAACTCAACTGCATTCCTCACTTTTTCATAAACCAAAGCAAAAAAAGATACGGTTTGAGAAACAGAAAGGGCAGAAATGTCGTCAGGCCGGCTTTTGCCTTTGATGGCATTTAAAGCGCTCAATAGGGCGCTCGTATACTGGGAAAGAACAATCTTGTTGTCTTCAGCCATAAGATGCTATATTATATAAAAAACAGGCTCCAGTTACAAGTTAGCGTTGCTATAATAAATGAATGTCAGAACAGCCATTACCATCACCTGAACCTTTAAGGATAATGAGGCCACAAGCGGAAAGAATTGCCAAACAAATTATCAAACAAGAAGCCAGATTAATGGATCCGGAAAAGAAAAAGAAACTTGATTTAGAGCCGGAATTGACAGAATTCCAAGCAAAAAGCATTCTAGAAGGAATTCACAAAAAAGCAAATAAAAGGGGCTGGCAGGTTTATGGTGAAGAATCCTTATTTAATACTAAAAAAGTTAAAGTGAAGGTGAATCCCCGGTTTATGTTCATTGTCACAAGCCAAGAAGTGTATGAAGAAATAAATGATATCCTACCTGCTTAATGTTTAGTGTTCAGCTCTGGCGCCGTGGGAGATAATTTTACTTGTTACTTCTTCGAGTTTTTGTTTCATTAAAACTTCAGTGTCGGCTTCCAAATTGAGTCTAATTAAAGGTTCGTTGTTCGAGCCACGGATGTTAAAGCGCCAATCAGGATAGTCAACTGTTAATCCGTCCATCCAATTGACCGTACCGTCTTTAAAAAATTCTGATAATTTTTTCAAAAAGCCTTCATTTGTTTCTCCTATTGGAAGTTCAAAATTAAATTCGCTAGATTCATAAGAGGAAAACAAATCGCCTATTATTTGAGATAAAGGTTTACCCGATTTAGATAAGGCATTTAATAAATAATAAATTACTCTAACTGAGCTTTCAGTGCCTCCGGTTTCCCGAAAAAAATAGTGTCCTGATGATTCACCGGAAAATGCCCCGTTTTCCTTATTGAGTGTTTCGGTGATTAAGGCATGTCCAACCATATTGATTATTGGTTGGCCGCCGTATTTTTTCACAACTTTAACAGTATTTCTTGTATAACGGATGTCAACGAGAATCTTCTCATTTTTATTTTTTGAAAGAATTTCTGTGGCAATTAGTGCTGATATTAATGTCGAAGGAATAATTTGACCTTTTTCGTCTATGAAAAATATTCTATCACCGTCGCCGTCTGTGGCAATGCCGAAGTCTGCCTTTTCTTCCACAATTCTTTTTTGAAGGTCTTTTAAAGTTTCGAATTTAATCGGATTGGCTTCGTGAGCCGGCATATTTCCGTCGAGTTCAAAATTCATCCTGATCAGTTCACAGTTTGTCCTTTTGAAAATTTCTTCAAGATATAAAGAACCCATGGCGTTTGCAGTATCTGCGACGATTTTAAATTTATTTATTTTGGGATTAACGAGATTATAAGCATAATCGACTTCGTCTTTGACCACTTCCTTTTTAATTAATTTACCGTTATTTGTTGGCGGATCGAACTGATTTTTTAAAGCTAAATCGCGTATCTCGTTCATGCCGGTGTTTTTTGCGACTTTAATAAGTTTGTTTCCACTTTTATAAAAAAACTTTATTCCATTCCACTGTTTAGGATTATGGGAGGCAGAAATCTGGATTCCGGCGTCGTACTGAAAGTGGTAGACAGAAAAATAAACAGTCGGTGTAGAAGATAATCCAATATCGACTACTGTCGCTCCCGACTGCATAAGTGTCTTTTGGACAACTTGGCTAAGAGCCGGCGATGAAAGTCGCATATCTCTTCCCAAAACAATTGTCAGATCTTTTTTGTTGAGTTTTTCGGAAAAAAATTTGAGGATTGCTTTTGTGACCGTGACTATGTTTTGTTCATTGAGCTCGGTCGGGTATACTCCTCTAATATCGTAGGCTCTAAAAATTGATGGGTCCATGAAGTCTAATCATAAATAATAAACGCTTAATATGTCAAGGGATTTCTTTAGAGAATAAGGATTTGCAGAGGTTTTTTGCGAAACATCGATCTTATGAAAGGAATCGTAGAAATTTGCCAATTTATCTATCTGCCAGTGGGCAGCTTGTGATTTTAGTTTAGCCACCTGCCAAGGTTGCAGCCTTGAAGAAACAGCTCCGGATTTAATTAGCAATAAATTTCTCAAATGACGTAGAAGCATAATGAATATAAAAGTTTCGTCGACAGAGGCGGATAGTTCGTTGATTATCGATAAAAAATTTTTCAGATTTCCCGGATAAAGACTATCCTGGAGTTTGAAAATGTTCTGTGAAGGTTTGAATTCTTTTACCTGTGGACCTTTTGGAAATTTAAGTTCGCGGGAGGAAATCTCTTCTTCCCAGGTGACGACTTCCAAAGTTTTGTCCTTAATCAATATTTCAACTACCCGGTTTATTTTTAGATTTAATTTTCTGGACAGTTTTTTGTTGACATTTTGTGTAAAAAAAACTTTTTTTTGGGAAAAAAGCGATTGGGAATCCCCCATCCAGGAAGTAATGTTTTCCAGGACAGAAGAGTTAACGTCAAGTATCTCATTATTCTTGTCCTGATAGGCTTTTTTAAGAGAAGAATAATAATTGAAAGACGCCACCGAATCTTCTCCGCAGATAATGGTCAACATGCTATTATTATACTATGTACGATATTATCTCCGTAGGCAATATAAGCATTGATTTATATTACAAAGGAGCTACTTTTACCCACAGTAGAGATAGATTTAATTTAGCTATCGGAGGCAAATATTATGCCGATTTTTTTCACGAAGATATCGGCGGAGGCGCAGTAAATGTTGCAGCGGGGTTGGTTAAACTCGGACTCAGGCCGGCGGTTTTCGGTAAAATCGGTGACAATCCTTACAAAGAAGTTATTCTGAAAAAACTAGCCGATAAAAAAATATCTTCCGAGTTCTGTCAAATAGAGGACGACTATTACAAAATATCCTCCATACTTCTGACGGATAAGGGAGAAAGAACCATCATCCATTACGAGACTCCGACCCACCTGCTCAAAGAATTTTTTCTCCACAAAGATTTAAAAAAAGCCAAACATATTTATTTTTCTCCTTTGGAAAATTTAGACTTAAAAGAAAAAAAGAAAATGATCAGCTATTTAAAGGGTGATCAAACTCTAACTTTCGTAAATCTGTCGGCGGTCGACTGTCGAAGACCGATAAAAGATTTGACGGCTTTTTTTGATGCTCTCGACGTTTTGATAATCAACGCCCATGAATTTTCGGATTTAATAAAACGGCCTTATGAAAAAATCGATTTCAAAAAATTAGAAATAAAACTTCCCTATCTGAAAGACAGGATTTTAATTGTCACTGATTCAGCAAAAGGCAGCTATGGTTATTTACGGGGGCATATTATTTTCCAGGAAGCAGTCAGATCCAAAAAAATCGTTGATACGACGGGTTGCGGTGATGCGTATACTGCTGGTTTCATTGCTCAATATATAAAAACAAAGAGTGTAACTCTAGCAATGCAGAAGGCAGCTGAATACGCAGCAAAAAAATTAGGCCGAATCGGGGCGAATTAAGTTATAGGCCATACCGCAGGCGACTGCGTCGGCCTCATCATCCTGTTTGATGTCAATTCCCATTTCGAGTTTTATCATCTTCTGGACCGATTTTTTGTCAGCCTGTCCGTATCCGGTTATTGATTGCTTGATTTGTAGCGGAGTCAGAAATTCCACTTTGATTTTGTTTTGCGCGGCTAACAAAAGAGATACTCCTTGAGCCTGCGCTACCCTAATAAAAGTTTTCTGGTTTTTAAAATACAACAGTTGTTCAAGAACAACGACCTCAGGCTTATATTTGATAAAAACCTGTTTCAATTTTGAATAAATCTGCTCTAAACGAGCTTCGGTTGATTCGGTTTTTAGCGTTTTTATAAGCGCGGAAGTGACGTACTTCTTGTTCCTGAAAATTGCGTACCCGGTTTTTTCTATACCGGAATCAATTGAAATGATAATCATTTTTTTTGATAATCAAGAGCGATGGGAGATTGCTACTTAGTACCTCTCGGCTAAACCCCTTACAGGGCTTACACCTAAGGCCTATATGCGCGGTATTCTTCCGCGAAGCTAATACGGATTTCTAATCTTGGAGCCCGCTTCACACTTGAGATGCATTCAGTGTTTATCGGTTGAAAATATAGCTACCCGGCGCTGGCCTTGTGGACCAACCGGTAGACCAGGGATTTTCACATCCTAGGTCCTCTCGTACTGTAGGAGTACCTCCTCAAAAATCCAAGCGCTTGCACAGGATAGAGTCCGAACTGTCTCACGACGTTCTGAACCCAGCTCGCGTACCGTTTTAATGGACGAACAGTCCAACCCTTAGGACCGACTTCAGCCCTAGGATACGGTGAGCCGACATCGAGGTGCCGAACCGCTTCGTCGATATGAACTCTCGGAAGCGACTAGCCTGTTATCCCCGGGGTAGCTTTTATCCGTTAAGCCCTGACCGCAATCACTGCGATTCAGGGGATCACTAACACCTGCTTTCGCATCTGCTCGAGTAGTCACTCTCGCAGTTAAGCCAGCTTTTGCGTATGCACTTACAGTCCGATTTCCATCCGGACCAAGCTGACCTTTGTGCTCCTCCGTTACCTTTTAGGAGGAAACCGCCCCAGTTAAACTGACCGTCAAGCACTGTTTCCCGCTTGCGCGAGATGAGATGAAAAAAAATCAAAGAGAGGTGTTTCATTGTCGCCGTGAGGCTCCCTCCTACGCTCAACAGTTAATTTTCTTCCATCAATACCTAACTTCAGTAAAGCTCCCGGGGTCTTTTTGTCCATGTGCAAGTAGGCCGCATCTTCACAGCCATTTCAATTTCGTCGGGCGGCAGTTCAAGACAGTTGTCAACTCGTTAAACCTTTCATGCGGGCCGGAACTTACCCGGCAAGGGGCTACGCTACCTTAGAACTCTCAGGGTTAGAGCTGTCGTTCACTGGAGCTTACACCTCGAGCTAACCAAATGAATTGGATCACCCAAAGCGGTTGACTTACCAGTACCGGACAGGTCTCAGCTCCTATATATCCCCTATTGGGGTTTGCAGGAACCTGTGTTTTTGCTAAACAGTCGGTTGACAAACATTTGTTGAAGCCACTTACGTGGCAGAGCATCTTGTATAACTTACGCTCAGCTTTTTTGCCGAATTCCTTGAACAACCATTACCCGTTTGCCTTGGTATTCTCTACCAGTCTACCTGTGTCGGTTTGCGGTACGAATTATTTTCCAACTCCTTTATAAATTTTTCCCGGAAGCTTAAGTCTTCCGCCTTTCCCGTCTTGCGACAGAATTGTATTCGTAACTCATCCCAACTTGCGTTGGGACTTATTACTTAACCCCCCATATAGAAGGGGCGGGATATCAAACTTCGTCATTTATAAAGTGATAACGCCAGAAAATAAATAATCGAATATTAACGATTTGTACATCGGATCACACCATTGGCGTGACCCTTAGATTCGATTGACCCCCGGATGATTGACATTGCCGGGGAAACCTTAGACATGCGGCATCCCGAGTTTTTATCGGGAGATTCACTACTTATGTCAGCATTCTCACTTCTATAGACTCCAACTGATCTTACAATCAATCTTCGCTGTCTATAGAAAGCTCCTCTACCAAACTATCTTGCGATAGAGTCTCCATCTTCGGTAGACTTTTTAGTTCCGATCATTTTGGGCGCCGAGTTTCCATCCGCCAAAAGGCGGATTATTCAGGTGAGCTGTTACGCACTCTTTAAAGGATGGCTGCTTCTGAGCCAACCTACCAGCTGTATTGGAAACGCAACGACCTTTTCACTTAAAAGTCATTTAGGAACCTTAGATGAGAGTCTGGGATGTTTCCCTCTCGCCGAAACCAGCTTATCCCGGCTCGACTGACTCCCGTTTATTTATTTCGCGTATTTGGAGTTTAGTTGATCCCACTCGCTTACGCTTGTGGGACCATCTAGTCGCTCTACCCCGCGAAAAATTAAAACGAGGCTATACCTAAATATATCTCGAGGAGAACCAGCTATCTCTGGGTTCGATAGGCATATAACCCCTAACCACAAGTCTTCCCATGTCATTTCACCGACAACGGGTCCGGACTTCCCCCCGCCTTTCGGCGTGGTTCATCCTGCCCATGGTTAGCTCACCCAGTTTCGGGTCTATCCGAGAGCACAATCCCGCCAAAGGCGGGACGCCCTATTAGGACTTGCTTTCGCTCTGTCTCCTCCCGAATTAATCGGGATTAAACCGCGCTCATCGGATAACTCGCTGACTCATTCTTCAATAGGCACGACATCATCTCGCCTTGCGGCGGACTCTGTCTGTTTGTTAGCTAATGGTTTCAGTATCTATTTCACTCCCCTTAACGGGGTTCTTTTCACCTTTCCCTCACGGTACTAGTTCACTATCGGTCAGTTTAAGTATTTAGTCTTGGGTCGTGACCGACCCGGATTCCCACAAGGTTTGCCGTGCCTCGTGGTACTTGGGAAATCCACCGAGGTTTCTTCTAATTTTAAATACGAGGCTATCACTCTCTATGGCGGTCATTTCCATAACCTTCTTTTATCAGAAAAAACTCCCTACTGTGGTCCCGCAACCCCCTATCTTGCGACAGGGTTTAGACTGTTACGCTTTCGCTCGCCGCTACTAACGCAATCACTATTGTTTTCTTTTCCTCTGATTACTGAGATGTTTCAGTTCATCAGGTGCCCTTCCAAAAAGCGGAGATTTCTCCCGCTTATGGACAGTCCGCCTTACAGCGGATTAGATTACTCTATTCGGAAATCAACGATTGGTAACGTCTGCATACAGACTCATCGTTGTTATCGGATGTTAGCATCCGTCCTTCTTCGGCTTAAACTACCAAGGCATTCACCATTAGCATTAATTTCTCCCATCACTCTTGTTATCAATTAAACATTACTAACATTCATTGCTAAAACCTACTTTTTTTCTCAACAACCGGATTGTTAATGTGCGGTGGACCTATGGGGATTTGAACCCCAAACCTTCTGAATGCAAATCAGACGCTCTAGCCGTTGAGCTATAGGCCCAGATTTAAACTCAAAAGTCAAAATTCAAAGTCCAAAAAAAATAACCACAAAACGTTTTGATCTTTAAATTTTATCTTTAGTTTCTGATGAAGGCTGTTCGGAGTGCAAGTTGTGCATCCAATGGTGCCTTTAAGAAAGCGAAATTTTCATTGGTAACAAGAATAATAACAGATGTTTTTAGGCTTGTCAATATGTTTTTTTAAGGAAGGATATTGGTTCCACCGAGATACATCATTGTAGCAAGACCCAGCAAGCCGCAAATAAGCACTAATCCTCCAGCAGCAACCCATCTCATTGCAGCGTTTATTGGTTCTTTGCTACGGGTGGGAATGCCATTGACAGGTGGCCTGAAGTTTGGTTCGTTTAGATGTGGATTTGGGATCACACGGTTGGGGTGAGGATGTGCATTTTTCAATCTAGAAGTTTCCATGAGTAAATTATATCAAAAAGACGAGTATTAAACAAATTCCCTTGACTTGAAAGGAAAACTTTTTTACTCTTAGTTAAATGGCGAACAAAAAAACCATTGTTTGGTTTGAAGAAGTTGGAAAAGACGACATCGGGCTGGTCGGAGGCAAGGGAGCCAATCTCGGTGAAATGACCAATGCCAGGCTGCCAATACCATACGGATTTATAATAACTTCCCAGGCTTACTTTGATTTCATTGAAAAAGCCGGTATAAAGAAAAGAATCAGCAATCTCCTTGAATCAGTTAACTATGAAAGGCCAAACGAACTGGAGCAAGTATCAGGCTTAATTAGGGAATTAATCAATAAGGCATCTCTCCCCGATCAATTAGTAAGACAGGTTATCAAATACTACGATGAACTGACAGTCAAAGAAAACCATTTTTATAACTCAGGCAGTAATATTATTAGCCACGGGCTATCAAAAGTTAAGTCTTTATACAGCCCGCCGTTGGTGGCAGTCCGTTCTTCAGCTACCGCCGAAGATCTGCCAGGGGCTTCGTTTGCCGGACAGCAGGAAACCTTTTTAAACGTCCGCGGTGAAGCCCATTTATTAACCAAAATCAGGGAATGTTTTGCCTCGTTATTTACAGAAAGGGCGGTATATTACCGCCACCAGCAGCATTTTGACCATACTAAAGTTGGTTTGGCCGCGGTCGTGCAAAGAATGATACAGTCAGACAAATCAGGGATAGCTTTTTCCATTGACCCGGTCTCCAATGACAAGAACAAGATTGTCATCGAAGCCATATACGGTTTGGGAGAGTATATCGTCCAGGGAAAAGTTACTCCCGATCACTATGAAGTCAGCAAAAAGTCATTCGTTATTATCAATAAAGAGATCAAGAAGCAGACGATTAAGATGGTTAAATCTAATATCTATAACCGCGAAGTGCCTGTTGATGCTGTTGGAAGACTTCAAAAACTTTCTGACGAGGAAATAGTCAAAGTAGCGATTCTTGTCGCCGATATTGAAAAACACTATTATTTTCCCCAAGATATCGAGTGGGCCATTGAAAAAGGCAGAGTCTTTATAGTTCAGTCGAGGCCTGTCACGACAACCCATAAGACTAATAAGTTCAATAAGTCCAATGAAGCTTATGAGACTCGTACTCCCATCCTGATCGGCGCCCCGGCATCACCGGGCATCGGTGTCGGGCCGGCAAAGATTATTTTTTCTCCAAAAGAAATCGATAAAATCAAGACGGGTGATATTTTAGTGGCGCCTCAGACTAATCCCGACTATGTTCCGGCCATGAAAAAAGCCAGCGGCATAGTGACTGAAAAAGGCGGTCGGACATCCCACGCTGCAATAGTTTCCCGCGAGCTGGGAATCCCGGCTGTAGTCGGTGCAGAAAGAGCGACAAAAATTATCAAAGATGGCGAAGTAGTTACTGTTAACGGAGCCAGCGGTGAGGTTTACAAAGGAAAAGCATTGGTGCCTTCGGTTACCGCAAAACCGAAACAAGTGACGAAGAAACTACAGACAATTACCAAAATCTATACGAATCTTGCCCAGCCTAGTGAAGCCTCAACCGTGGCAAAAAAACATGTTGACGGCATCGGATTGCTCCGCGCGGAGTTTGTCATCGCCGAGATAGGGGTGCATCCGAAACAGTTCATTAAGCAAAAAAAAGAAAATATTTTCATCAACCGTTTATCGCGGGAACTCTTAAAATTTGTCGTTCCCTTTTCTCCCCGGCCGGTAGTCTACCGGGCGACGGATTTTAAAACTAATGAATACCGCAATCTCGCCGGTGGAAAAGAATTCGAGCCCCATGAAGAAAACCCGATGTTGGGATTCCGCGGCGCATATCGTTATATCGCCAATCCGGAAGTTTTCAATCTAGAATTGGCAGCTCTAAAAAAAATTTGGGAAAAAGGCTACCGGAATCTTCAGTTGATGATTCCTTTTGTAAGAGTTCCCTGGGAGTTGATAAAAATCAAAAGCTTGATTGAAAAAGCCGGACTTTTTAACTATCCGGAATTTAAACTCTGGATTATGGTTGAAGTTCCTTCAGCAGCATTAAATTTAGAAGAATTTATTAAAGTCGGAATTGACGGAGTTTCTATTGGAACAAACGATTTGACTATGATGTTGCTTGGTGTTGACCGCGATTCTGAAGAGGTCTCTCATGTTTATGATGAAAGAACGCCTATCGTTCTCTCGGTTTTAGAGTATATAGTAAAAACCTGCCAAAAATATGGAATTACTTCTTCGATTTGCGGTCAGGCGCCTTCTGATTATCCGGAAATTGTTGAAAAATTAGTAAAAGCCGGAATTACTAGTCTTTCTGTTTCACCCGATGTCATTGACAGGACTAGGCAGACTGTTTTTGATGTTGAAAAAAAACTCTTTCTTCAAAAGAAAAAATAATCTATAATGGTTTTTATGGCAACAATTAAGAAAATTAACGCTACGGAAATAATCAACTCGCGCGGTTATCCGACGATTTTTGGAAAATTGACTTTAGACAACGATCGAGATGTGACAATTAGCGTTCCTTCACTTGAAAGCATCAATGATTATCAGACGGTTGAATTAAAAGACAATGATGAAAAACGATTTAACGGCAAGGGAGTGACAAGGGCCGTTTCATACATAAATAATTTAATCGGTCCGAAACTAAAAGGAGTCTCTCTGAATAAGCAGTTTGAAATCGACGCCTGGTTGATGAATACTGATAAAACTAAAAATAAAAGCGAATTGGGTATAAATACTCTTTTAACCGTTTCCTGCTTGGTCGCCAAAGCCGGCGCTAAAGAGCAAAAAATGCCTCTTTTTAAATATTTAAACTCGCTTTTTAATAAAATTTCCCAGCCGGCCTTAACTATAGATAAAATGCCTTCACCAATTTTTCCCCTGCTTATGGGAGGAAAACACGGGCAGGTCGACCTTGATTTTAAAGAATTCCAAGTGATTCCCTCCTCGTCTTTTTCCTACTCCCGCTCATATCAAGTTGGCGTTGATCTATATCACTTATTGAGGGAGCTGTACAAATACAAATTTAATTATAATTTGGACGTCATCGATTCTATTAAAGATACGGTAGAAAAAAAAGGCCTGGTATTTGGGCGCGATATCTTTTTGGGAATTAATTTCGGAGCGCCATTCTTTTTTGCCGGAAAGCGTTATTCTGTCAAAGACAAACAACAGCCTGTGTTAAGCGATGAGTATTTAAATTTTCTCGAAAAATCCATAATCAGCAAATATTATCCATTGATGATAACCGACTGTTTTGCCAATGAAGATTGGCAGGGTTGGAATAAATTAAACGGCTTGGTTTCCAAAGAAACCTATCTAGTGGCCGATGAATTAATAGGTTCAAATAAGGAGCGCTTAGAAAAGGCCATCAAAGAAAAATCCTGTTCTGCGGTAGTGTTCAGGCCGAACCAGGTAGGAACAATTACCGAAACTTTCAGATTGATTGATATAGCAAGAAAAAACCAGATAAACTACCAGATTGCTTCTGACCTCGGTGAAACCGACGACAATTTTATCGCTGATTTCAGCGTTGGAGTCGGCACGGAATTCGTCAACTTCGGTCCGCCAGTGCACGGTGAGAATGTCGCCAAATACAATAGATTATTGGAAATAGAAAAAGAAATATGATTGGAAAACTAAAAGGAAAACTGGCAGAAATTTCCGGCAATGTTGGTTTAATCGAGACTGCTTCCGGAGTTTTTTATGAAGTTTATCTTACTCCGAGTTTAATTTCCAAAACTGGCGCAAAATCGTCTATAGAAGTTTATACTTTCTTGCAAGTCCGGGACGACGCCTTAGTTCTTTTTGGATTTGAGACGCGTCAGCAATATGAATTTTTTAAACTGCTTCTTTCTGTTTCCGGCGTCGGTCCGAAGACCGCATATAATGTAATTTCATTTGTCAAATTGGATTCATTAGTCTCATTTGTGAAGAATAACGAAGTAGACGGTTTGACGCAGGTACCTGGACTAGGTAGAAAAACGGCCATGAAAATCATCTTGGAACTATCGACAAAACTGAAGTCTGAATTTGACATGAAAAATATGGTGATGTCGGAAGAAGATAAGACCTTTGTTGATGCGCTTGTTTCCTTGGGTTATAAATCCTTTGAAGCCAAAAAACTTCTTTCCAAACTGCCTAAAAATCTTTCCTTGGAGCAAAAAATCAAAGAAGCGCTAAAAAATAACAAAAAATAATAATTATTGTGAAGGAGGTTTAGGTTGTTCTTTTCCTTTAACTTTACTTTTATCAGGTGTAATATGTATCGTTGGTAGCGGGGTTGAGTTAGCTGGTTTTGGTGGGTTTACTACTCTTTCTAGTTTTTGATCAAGTAAAGAATCACCTGTTTTAATTGGTTGTCCTGTTCTTCTTCGTAAAATTTTTGCTGCCCATTGTAAAAATTGTTCTGCTGACGGCATAGTAAGATAATTGTACAAACTTTTCTTAATTAATTCAAATCTATCTTATATAAGTAATCTCTTGACAAAAGATTTTAATTCTAATATTCTGAATGTTAATTAGCAATTTTTAAAAATATGCCTAAAAGAAAAGTTTCTTCGGTAAAAAGGGCCTCGGCCAAAATGAGCCCGG
>JAHFKS010000011.1:0-14575 GCA_023245215.1 Candidatus Microgenomates bacterium
GCTAATAGTAAATCAGATTTAGAAAAAGAATTCATTAAAACCAATAAGCAATGGAAAGATAATGCACTACAATTAGCAGTTTATTTATTTAAAAACAGATTACCAAAAAAAGATATTGAAAAATATATTCAAGAAACGAAAAAAATAAAATATAAAGAAGACTCTTTGGAGGAAAGTAAAAGAAAAAATTTATTAGATATTTTTAAAGCCATAAATAATCTAATCTAGCAACGTTTATGAAATGTATTATTTCTGATGAAAACCAACTAGTTGAAAAAATAAAGCTTATAAATCCAAAGATAGTCGGTATTGACGGAATAGATGGAGTTGGAAAATCTACCATAATCGCACCTTTAATAAGCAAAATCATTAAAGCAAGAATTATTAATATTGATAAATATTTAAATGAAAAACAAGGTAAATATTTTCAAGAAATTAATTTCAAGAAAATAAAACAAGATATTAATCAGTGTTTAGGAACCGATAATTTAATTATTGAAGGAGTATTACTATTAAAAATACTTAAAAAAATAGATTTAAAAGTTGATTGTTTAATATATGTATCAGATAATGTATGGGTATATGATTGGTGCGAATATGGACCGTATTATCAACGTAAGCTAGAAGAAATAACAAAAGACGTTGAAAAAAAAACAGATAAAGTCAGCAAAGCACTCAGAACATATACTAAACCATATAAACTTGATGGATTTAGAAAGGAAATCTACCATTACACTTATGAATATATGCCTTTTAATTCAGCTAATATCATATTTATAAAACAATGATATTTACTCAAACACAAAAAGAAAATCATATTAAGAAGCTCAAAGAGTCAATTGTTAATTTACAAGGTATAGAGAAAATTCTTGTAAAAAAAAATCCTAATCACTCCTTTCTATATTCGGTTATTGGTAATGCTGGCTCAGGAATGATTGAATTATTGCTTTATTTAGAAGGTAAAAACCCTTATTATAATCAATTTGATGATAAATTCTACAACAACCGCCAGGCAACGATGCATAGAGTCTTTTTTGGAGATTTACATGTTGCGGTTGAAGAAGGGTTGCGAAAAATCATTACCGAGCAAAAACTAACAATAATAACTAGTAAAGTACTAATGGCAAATAATATAGTTAATAAAATTTCGTCAAAACTATCTGATATGACAGCTATAAAACATGAGCTCACAGAAATAAAGAAGTTAGCTAGCAATCACCCTACTTTCAATGATTATCTTAATACGGTATTGAATCATATCAAAAGATTATCTAATAAATATAAAAAGGCTTCCAGAGTTTATTTTGACGGACTAAGTATTATCCGTAATAAAGTATCCCATTCTGATATGTCTTTAACAGATATAGAGAAACAAAAATTAAAAAATGCTAAATTAGGAAATGCTATTTCTAAAGATGGATTACTACAGATGACTTTTGAAGGTTATAAATTTCTTGTTGGAGATGTAATCAGATTTTTTGACACGCTTTATGCAAACTTATAATCATAACTATTTTGAAAATACGTTCCAACGTATTCAACCAGTCTGGACTCTGAATAGAAATAAGGAAAACGTTGGAACTTCGGATTTAACAATAGTAGATGCTGGAATTGAGGATATACCTGTAATAATGGAAATCCAAGAATCTCAAATAAAAGCGCCGGAAACTTTATCTCCTGATGAAGCACAAAAAGGTTTTTTAGTTTACAAAATTGATGCTGACGAATTAAAAACTCTAATGACAGGCAATATAAGGCACCTGATTAAAATCGCCAGAAAAAATGGAAAAGCAATAGGTTATTTTATCGCATATGACATGCAATATTATTTAAGACAGCACCCTGATTGGATGGAAAATTTTGTAGAAGAAAATCCAGGATTGAAATATAAAGAAATATTTAGCGGAGATGATGTTCTTTTTTCAAAACAATTAGCATTAAGCGATGAAGGCAAGAAATCGGGAATTGGTTTTAAATTATTTGACGCTGTTTTAGCAGATGCAATTCTCATGGCTTTTAAACATGAAGTCGGTGAAGTACTCGCAGAACCTATACGAAACATTTCTATGGAAAAATTAGTATTTGGCAAATTGAAATTTAAGTTGGCCGGATATCAGACGGATAAAAATAACCGGAAATGGTCTGTAATTACAAGACAGCTACCACCCCGTTTTTGAAGTTAACCTTTCGTAGCTTCTTCTCTTTCTTTAGTCGTCTCGTAATATTCTTCGCTTCTGCCCATTGGGCCTTTTCCGCCTGTTGGCATAGGGTAAACTTTAATTTTTGGTTTTTTACCCGGAACGGTTTTTTTCGGGTCTTGTTTAAGCTGCTCGGAAAGATCAATCAAGGCTCCTAAATCGACGGCTTTTTTTTCCTGCATAGATTGCTACAATAATTATACTATTAATACGGCTTGACATATAAAAAATATTTTGAGATGCTATTCTATACATGACTGACGATATCAACCAAACACCACCTGTTCAGCCGCCAACGCCACCTCCAGCACAGCCGCCTGTACCACCGACTCCGCCTCCGGTACCGACACCTGCTCCTGAACCAACTCCACCAGTAATAGCACCTCCATCTCAGCCGGATCCGCAACCAGAGAATACTTCTGCAAAACCACCGATGCCTATCCAAGCCCTGGTTTTACTATTGGTTATAGCCGCTTCCCTGACAGGATTGATTATCAATAAATACGCCTCCACCCAAAACAATGCCAACAACACCAAAGCGTCAGGAAGAGTTACTCAAAGTGATTTGTTAAATAAATATAAAATAAAAATCAGCCCGACTGGCACATTATCCGCAACGCCAACGCTTACCCCGACCCCGACGGGTTATCAAAATGTCTTCGACAGCAACACCCAGACAACAAATCCGTTTAATGACAATGTTAACCCGTTTGATAACCTACAATGAAAAATAAATTATTAAATTCGATTTTGGTTTTAATATTCTTATTTTTATTTGGTTTTGTGAACTCAACTCTTGCACAAACAACAACTCCTACAACAATAAGTCCAACGACTGCCATTTCTCAACAAAATACCGAGAAAATTAGGAGATATAACGTTGTTTTTCCCATTGCTGAACTTGGCAACTGCGCTGATTTTGTCAGTTGCCATACTTATTGCGCCGACGCTGCCAACCGCGACGCCTGCCTGGCTTATGCCAAAAAGAAAGGCTTTTATAACGAGCAGGAAGAGCTGAATAAAAAGAAATTACTGTTAATTAGGGCTAAACTCGAACTACGGTGTGGAGAAACGGATTGTAAAAATTTCTGCGACCAAAAAGAAAATGCAGAAAAATGCGACAATTTTATAAAAAAATATAAACCGGAGTTAGAAAGAGTAAAAGCTGTAATCACTCAAGAGATGACTTCAAAAGCAAAACTGCTTTTAGGATGTACTACACCTGAAGCTTGTAAATTATTATGTAGCCAGGAAAATAACAAACAAAGATGCTCGGATTTTTTCAGGCAGCTGGGTCTTCGTAAAGAAAAAAAACCACCAGAAACGGATTCAAATAGAATCAGTCCATTTCCCTCAAGGCCGTTTCAATTTCGCCTAAATAAAACAGGAATAAATAGCGAACCTACAGAAAAACCGGAAGTAAAAATAACCTTAACCCCTCCTATCCCTGAAGAAACAAAAACAAGCGAAGTTACAATTATTCCTGAAGCAACTGAGACACCTGAAGTAAAAGGAGCCGCCACACAGCAGGATCCGATTGTCGTCTTTTTTGAAAAACTTTTAAACTTCTTTAAATAAGATAATATCCGTTGGTATAATTATTCAGTGAAAAAAAATGTTATCATCACCTGCTCAAACGAAAAAGCTGGAGACTTTCTCGTCAACCACTGGTTAAAATCGCTTAAAGAGAGCGTGCCTCTTTCGGGCATTGACGTTGTCGTTATTGACTACGGTCTCAGTAAATCTCAAAAAAATAATCTCATAAAAGAAAAAGTTATTGTTTTTTCCGGAACGAAAAAATACCACATCGTTAATAAAAGGTTCTTTGATTCGGCCCGCTATTTAAAAACAAAAAAATACGACCAGGTCCTGTTTGCCGACGGCGGGGACATTATTTTTCAGGAAGATATCTCAAGCGTATTCAAAAAAGACAAGAATACTTTTCGGGTCGTTCCTCTGGGCATGGAGGTTCTATTTTTTGAATGGTTTATTTTCAATAACTTTAAAAAGGGCGTAAAAGAAAAAATCTGGCGGACTGTAAAAGACAAGCCTGTCATCAACGCCGGGGTGATCTTCGCTCCTTACAAAAAATTTGTCACCCTTTGCGATCTAATGAAAAAATTAATCAAAGACAAAGAATCATTTGGACCCGACCAGATCATCCTTAACTATTTTCTTTACCAAACCGGTTTTAAATTCATCAATAATAAATATAACTTTATGATGAGCACAGAGGAAAAAGGGTTTATTGTCAAAGACGGGGTTTTTTATAAAAAGAGCGGCGAAAAAATCGCCATCGTCCATAATGCCGGACAGATTGATTTAACAAGACCTATAAAAAACTTCGGCTATGGGAAAGAATTCAATCAAATAAAACATTTAGTTTACAATTTAAAGAAGACCCAGTATAAATTGCTCGGGGCTTACAAAAAAATCTTTGCGATTAAACCTTGAAAACTTCGACGTTTTCGTGGACTAATTTATCGACCTTAACGCCAACGCTCATCTTTTTTTCCGCTTTTTCTATCGCTTTATGTTCTGCTTGAATTGAGTCAACGGCTTGCTGGAATAATTCTTCTCCGGTACCGTGTTTGACAAATTTCAAAGTATCACCGACAGAAAAAGGAGCTTCGACTTCAATAATCGCTACGCCCAGATGATTGTAGTAGTGGGAAATTCTACCCACTTTTTTATCGGCCATAATCTCTCACCGCCTATCTCCCCTTAGTATAACAAAACCTATTTTAATATCCCATTCCGCTCATGTCTGGCATTCCTCCGCCTGGAGCCGGTGGTGTTTTTGGTTCTGGCTTATCGGTGATCAATGCTTCTGTCGTCAAAATCATTGACGCAACCGAGACGGCATTTTGAACTGCCGTTCTTACGACTTTCAAAGGGTCAATAATCCCGGCCTTCACCATATCAATTGGTTTTGCTTCCTCAATCGTCCCTAATGCCAAAACGTCAAAACCCATACCTTCAGAACTGACAGACCGGGCTTTAGCTAAAAGTTCGCCCGGGTCAACTCCGGCATTTTCCATCAATTTTATAAACGGTGACTCTAAAGCTTTTTTGACCAAATCATAAGCTATCTTTTCATCCGCCGTAACCTTACCGAGCTTGTCGCTGTTCATCTTTTGGCTGATATTAAGCAGAGCTACTGCTCCTCCGGGAACGATTCCTTCTTCAAGGGCTGCCTTGGTGGCGGCAACAGCGTCGATGGCTCTTTCTTTTCTGTCTTTCATCTCAATTTCAGTGGCGGCGCCGACATTAATTACAGCTACTCCTCCTGAAAGTTTTGCCAATCTTTCCTGAAGTTTTTCCCTGTCAAAATCGCTGGTCGTCTCTTTTAATTCTCTCCTTATTTGCGTCACTCTTGCTTCGATATTGGCTTTTTTTCCTTTTCCGCCAATAATCGAAGTATTCTCCTTGTCGCTTTTGACTTTATCGGCTCTTCCGCAGTCATCGACCTCAACGCTATCCAATTTTTTGCCGAGATCTTCGGAAATAACCGTGCCTCCTGTCAAAATGGCAATGTCTTCCAACATTTCTTTCCTTCTGTCGCCGAAGCCAGGGGCCTTGACGACTAATGCGTTAAAAGTGCCACGAAGTTTATTGACAACTAAAGTAGCCAATGCTTCTCCTTCAATTTCATCAGCAATAATTACTAAGTTTTTTGAGACTTTGACGAATTTTTCCAAAAACGGCAGCAAGTCGGAAACAGCCGTAATTTTTTTATCAGTAATCAATATATAAGGATCTTCTACTTCAGCCACCATCTTGTCAGTATCTGTAGCAAAATAGGCCGAAGCAAAACCGCGGTCAAACTGCATCCCTTCTTTATGATCCACCGTAGTCTCAAGGCTTTTTCCTTCTTCAACTGTAACAACTCCGTCTTTTCCGCCAACTGCTTTTAGAGCGTCCGCAATCAATTTACCCAGATCTGAATCTCCTGCAGAAATGGTAGCGACGCTTGCGGCATCGGCCAAAGTAATTTGCTTTCTCGATTTTCTCAATTCCTCAACAACGTATTCCCCGGCTTTTTTAAGACCGCGCTGCATGACCATCGGATTAGATCCGGCGGTAATCATTTTTAAACCTTCCTGAACTAATGACTGGGCTAAGACTGTTGCTGTCGTGGTTCCGTCTCCGGCAACATCTGCTGTTTTTGAGGCAGCTTCTTTAACCAGCTGGGCGCCCATATTTTCAAAACTGTCTTCGAGTTCGATTTCTTTGGCAACGGTGACGCCGTCGTGGACGACGTTCGGCGCGCCCCATTTTTTATCGAGGGCGACGTTTCTACCTTTCGGCCCAAGAGTCGTTGCCACTGCATCGGCTAATTTATTAACACCGTCGAGAAGTTTTTTTCGAGCTTCTGCTCCATATTTAATTTGTTTTGCCATATTATTTTTTTAATAAATTTTTAACTGACAACTGCCATAATGTCTTTTTGTTCTATTAACAGCCATTCTTCGCTGCCGACTTTTACTTCGTTGCCTCCCCATTTTTTATAAAGGACTTTCTGCCCGACTTTGACGACCATTTCTTCTGTTTCGCATTTTTCGTCGTCGCAACATTCTCCGCAGTTATCTTTACCAGGCCCGACAGCCATCACTTCACCGACTTGCGGTTTTTCTTTGGCTGAATCAGGTAGGACAATGCCGGAAGGAGTTTTTGTTTCGCCTTCCAGAGGTTTGATTAATACGTAATCGAAAAGAGGTTTGATATTTAGGCTTGTTTTTGCCATAAGATTTTAGATACAATGAATTTATAATAAAATTTCGGTGACATATTTATAACTAAAAATTTTCATTTTGTCAATAGCAAGTTTACTCTGCTAACGGTATGGACGATACAAAAAGCCTGTCAGAAATAGAAAAACTTAAAACTGCTTTGCAGTCTTCTGACTTACCTGCTAACTTGCACGAAAAAGCCGCTGAGCAGATAGAAAGAATCGGTTTGGCTTTAAAATACGGAGGAAATCTTTCCCAGCTCGATATCACCAGCAAATATATAGACTGGATCACCCACCTGCCCTGGAGCAAAAAAAGCGAAGACATGCTGGACATTACCAAGGCAAAACAGATACTTGATAAAAACCATTACGGCCTTGAAAATATCAAAAAAAGAATTCTCGAATATTTATCCGTACTGATAGTCCAGAGGCACGTTTTAAAGACCGACACATTTCACGCTCCGAACCTGTTTTTTGTCGGCCTGGCCGGGACCGGCAAGACCACAATCGCCCAGTCGGTTGCCGAAGCTTTGGGGAAAAAATTTGTCCGTATTCCTTTTGGAGGCTTGTCCTCTGCCCTCGACCTGCGCGGACAGTCAAAAAATTCTTTTGAAGCCGAACCGGGAATGGTTATGAGGGCGATTCGAAGAGCAGCAGTAAATAATCCGGTCATTCTCTTGGATGAACTCGACCGTGTCACTCCGGAATCAAGAGCCGCCATTATGGGAGTTCTTATTGAACTTTTGGACCCTGGACAAAATGCCAATTTCACCGACTATTTTATTGATTATCCTTTTGATCTTTCAAAAGTTATATTTATAGCCACAGCCAATAATACAAACAATATTTCCACGGCAGTCATGGACAGACTTGAGGTAATCCAAATGCCGGCATACACAGACGAAGAAAAAATCGCCATTGCTAAAAAATACGTCCTACCCAGACTGTTTAAAGAAACCGGCATCGACGGGGAAAATCTCAAGATCGAAGATTCAGTCTGGTCAAAAATCACCAGGCCGATGGGCTTCGACGCCGGCATAAGAAGTTTGGAGAGGACCGTTGAAGGGATTGTCCGTAGGGTTGCCCTAAAAATTGTTTCTGGTGAAGGCCAGGTATTTACAGTCAGTGAAAGCAATCTAAGAGAATATCTTTCTTAAGTATAACGATCAGCTACTTTTGAAGCCCCGTAGGAATCGGGTTTGATTTTTACTTCATAACCGCTTCCCCGGATCATTCCGACCACTTCAGTGATAAGATCTCTTGTTTCTCCGTTGTGGCCTATGTCGACGTGAATTTGAATGTCGTATTTGGAAATGCCATTTGTTTTAAAAAAGTTGACGAAGTTTTCTGAAGTCTCAAGGGACATGGTCGCTTCCTGATAGATTCTTTCTTTGAGGGAAATCTTTTTGTCCTGGACAATCCTGTTCCAAAAATAGATACCGCCCCAACCAACTCTGTGGATAATCAGAGCAGAAACGAAGTCATACTTGTCTTTCTCAATTTTTTGCGAATCGGTACCGACAATGATCTCGTATTTGGCTTTTCTGTCGCCCTTCATGAAATCGGATACAATTTGCTTGAGTTTAAGCAGGTCTACTTTTCCGTACGTCGGACTTTGATAAAACATATAAACTGATTCCTAGATTGTATCATAAACTAGGTGAAAATTTCGCCAAGAAACTCCGGTCTATAGCCTATAGAAGAATGAGCCAGCTGCTCCAAAAAAGAAAAAGTTCCCAAAACAGAAGCGATTCCTTTTCTGTCAAATCCTTTTATAATCTCACCGACGTCAGAAGACTCAATCAAATAATCATTTTCCATTAAGGCAAAATCTATTTTTATATCGACCTTTCTCGATCTTGCCGCTTCGATAATTTCTTTTAAGGCCGTTTCTGTTCCTGCTTTTGTATAATCTATAGACTTTCCTATAAACCTTAACAGAGAGATAAAAAACTGTATTCCCGGAGCAAGATTGCCAGATGTTTCTTTATATAACTCCATATACTTTTTGTGCAATTCTTTTGGCATCTGTTTACCCTGAAATAGCAATTCAATAAATGGTCCAAGAACTTCCTTTCTTTTTATAACAAACTTTCCAACAGAATCGTTGTCTTTTGCTTTTAAGGCATGGGCTAATCCTTGGTCAATTTTATCGAGCTCGGCCAGGATTTGTTTTTTTTGTTCCGGAGCCATGATATCAAGTTGTTTTTCAAACCACTGCCTTCTTTTAGACCTTTGCTTAGGAGAATCAACAAATATTTTTTTAACTTGGGGCTGATCCTTTTCCGGAAAGGCGTTGTAGTATGCTTCAGGAAACGGATAAGCGGTATGCTGTTCTGCCACCATATAGTTATTTTCTACTTGGATCATCCCATTGGCCGTTTTAGCCAGGCCAAAAATGTCTTCTCCGACAAATCCCAAACCGGCAATAAAAGTCAGTCTAATTTCTTTGCCCGACCATTGCGGATTGGATAATATGTATTTAACAACGTCAATGCTTTCAAAACCGCCCAAAGAATGCCCGACAATATGGATGTTTTTATTCTCGGCTTTTTTTACTATTTCCCGTCCCAGGTTGGAAAAATGACCGTTTAGGTCTTCACTCATTTTTAAAGAAGCCGGGTGTGAAATAGAGGAAGGAACGAGTACTTGATCCCCGTAATTTTGATGCAAATAATCGCGCATGGCAGTCAGATACTCTGCTCCGGCTTTTCCGCCCGGCAGAAAAACCTTAAAATCGGGTTGCATTCCAGCTTCCGGGTTGGGTTCGGGAAAATGAAGATCTTTCGGTAAAGAAAAAGGTTCTTGTCGGACCGGATTACTGCCTCTTATTAATGACAACAAAAAAACTACTCCTGCTAATTTTAAGAAATCTCTTCTAGAAAGTCTGTTTTTAGAAGATAATACTTTTGCTGCTTCGCTCGTCATCGCTATATTATAAGCTAAACAGCTATTTTAAGCAATACTATAGGACTTTAAGCGGAGGGTAGAGGATTTGAACCTCTGAGAGCTTTCGCTCACAGGTTTTCGAAACCTGCGCCATAAGCCACTCGGCCAACCCTCCTCGGCTACCCATATTTTACCAAAGCTAATTGTTAAACGCCTATGCATAAGGTAAAATATTAGTCGAAAGGCTTGGTGGCGAAGAGGAAACGCAGGTGTCTGCAAAACACCTACTGCAGGGGTTCGATTCCCCTCCAAGCCTCATTTTTTTAAGGAGAGGTGGCAGAGCGGTTGAATGCACAGGTCTTGAAAACCTGCATGGCGGCAACGTCATCGCGAGTTCGAATCTCGCCCTCTCCGCCATGAGAATCCAACAGGTGGCCATTGCCGCAATTAAGAAAGAAAATAAATTCCTTATGACTAAGAGGATCCAGATGGATCCGGAAGACATTGACTTTGCTCCATTCGTCTGGCATCTTCCTGGAGGCGGAATAGAAGAAAATGAAACCGCCGAGGCTGCTTTAAAAAGGGAAATAAAAGAAGAGCTAGGCGTTGAAATCGGAACTTACGTTATAGTTCCCAAGACTTTTATCGACACCCGTCGTAACTGGCAGGGAGTTTTTACAATATTCGCCTGTAAGTTAAAGGACTACAACCAGGAAATAATCCTCAATGATGAAACAGATGAATATGGTTGGTTTACTATTGAAGAGGGTGCAAAACTGAAAGTTTTACCCCACACCATTAATATGATTAAAGAGGCAAACAAAATCAACTTATTATGATACTTGTCTTACTATTAGCTTTATCGGGTTTAGTCGATTCTGTCTATCTTACTTGGGAGCATTTTCAAAAAATAATTCCTCCATGCTCCATCAACGCTTTTCTGCCGTTTCTTTCCGACTGCGGTAAAGTCCTGCAAAGCCCTTATTCAATAATGTTCGGGGTGCCTTTGGCTGTCATAGGCGTTATCCATTACGGACTTTTGACTTCAGCCATAACCGCGTCATTATTATCGAAGAAAAAAATCTTCCGCTACTGGACCGTCCTTGAATCTATAGCTGGTGCGGTTGCTTCTTTATATTTTATGTATATTCAGATTGGAATAATTGAGAGCATCTGCATTTACTGCACCATCTCTGCTTTGATAAGTTTTATTGTTATCGGTCTAATCTATATTTATCTGAAAAAAGAAAGATTTGAACTTCATGATTGGCTCTATTCGTTAGTCTATCGATTTTTTTTCAAGCCGATTTTTTTTCTTTTTGACGCGGAATTTGTTCACAGCACTATGGTTCAAAAGGGGGTATTGCTTTCCAAAACTCCTTTAATAAAGTTCATGGGAAGCAAGTTAATTTTTAAGGACAGGTCCCTAAACCAAAAAATTGCCGGAGTCAGTTTTGAAAACCCTATCGGTTTGGCAGCCGGTTTTGACTATAATGCCGATTTAACCCAAACCCTTTACTATCTGGACTTTGGATTCCAGTCAGCAGGAACCGTCACAAATGAACCATATGAAGGTAATCCCCGACCGCGCCTCGGTCGCCTCCCCCGCTCACAGTCGTTAATGGTTAACAAAGGTTTCAAAAATCTGGGCGCCGGAGCAATTTCCCAAAAGCTTAAAAATCTTCGCTTCAAGATTCCGGTTGGAATCAGTATCGGCATGACTAATTCCGATAGATTTAAAACTCTTGTCCAGGCAATTCAGGACATTGTTTCTGCTTTTAAAACCTTTGAAAAATCCGGCGTCAGAAACAGCTATTACGAATTGAATATTTCCTGTCCGAATTTGCTTCACGCTAAAAACATCGCCTTCTATCCGCCAAAAAATCTTAACCTGCTTCTTATTTCCGTAGACAGATTAAAATTAAAAAAACCCGTCTTTATCAAAATGCCTATTGAAAAAACCAATACCGAAGTTTCTTCTATGCTTGAAGTAATCTCTAGACACAAATTTGTAAAAGGCGTCATCTTTGGCAATCTCCAGAAAGACAAAAGTAATCCGGCACTAATTCCTTCTGAAGTCGAGAAATTCAAAACCGGATATTTTTCCGGAAAGCCGTGCGAACAAAGGTCGAACGAATTAATCAAACTGGCTTACAAAAAATACGCAAAAAAATTGGTTATCATCGGCTGCGGCGGAGTATTTTCCGGCAAAGACGCTTACAAAAAAATAAAGCTGGGGGCTTCGCTGGTCCAGCTGATAACCGGAATGATTTTTCAAGGGCCCCAGCTGATTTCCCAGATTAATCTTGAGTTGATTGATCTTTTAAAAAAGGACGGGTTTACAAATATTAAGGAAGCTGTAGGCTATGAAAATCATTAACCAAACTTCCGCGGGCGGGATTGTTTATAAAAAAGAAAACAATCAAACCTTATGGCTTGTCACCCAGCATTCCCAACATAAAGGCTGGGTGTTTCCGAAGGGACTGGTTGGCGATAAAGATTCTGGCGAATCGATGGAAGCAGCCGCCCTCCGTGAGGTCAAAGAAGAAGGAGGAATCAAGGCGATAATAGTGAACAAAAAACCAATTGAAACCCACTACCAATACCGCTGGACCGGTGATTCCATCAAAAAAACCGTTTTCTACTTTTTAATGGAATATGTTTCCGGCGACCCGAAAGACCATGATTGGGAGATGATGGATGCCAAGTTTGTCTCCGAAGACGAGGTAAGAAAAACCCTCGATTATAAATCCGATAAAGAAGCTTTCGAAAAAATCCTCCAAGAGCTATAATCTTAATAATGGACTCCGATCAGCAAACAGAAAAAAAAGAACGGATTGAGATATTTAAATACAACGTGATTTTGTCGGCTCTCATTTTCATGGGTTCGACAATCTACCTTAGCAACCAGCTCCCCGACTATAGCTTCTCAAAATATACCATTTCCCAGATGAGCTATTTTTTAAACCCCGGCCAGCTATCCTTTTTTAATCTTCTTTTTATCATTAAATGCCTTCTCGACCTAAGCTTTACATATTATGTCTTTAAAAAGTTTGAACTCAAACTCAACGCTTTTACATCGATCGTTTGGTTGGTGGCTGTTCTTTCTTTCGGACTGATTGGATTTTTTCCGGTTAATAAATTTTTTGCCATCCACTGGATTCTCGCCGGTGCCCTAATTTTATCCTGGACCATCTCGGAGCACGTATTTGCCAAAATAACCAGAAGCGAAAGCTTTCTTTTTTTGTCAAACAACCTGATATTGATCCAGATAACAACCATTGTTCTTTTTTTTGCTTTTAACCAAATTAATGCCATATTTGAAATAATCTACTTTCTTCTGGCGCTTTTCTGGCAGGCAGTATTTATCGGAAGATACTTGTGAGCGGCTGACGGGAATTGGACCCGTTGTCTTCTCCTTGGCAAGGAGACATTTTACCGGTAAACTACAGCCGCATTTTTAGCCCTTATATTCTATCAAAGCCCGGCGTAAAATCTCAATCGCTTTTTCTAAATCTTTAGTATTTAAAACATAGGCAATCCTGGCTTCGTTTTTTCCAAGGCCTGAAGTGGCGTAGAAACCGGCTGCCGGAGCCAGCATCACCGTTTCGTTTTTATACCTGAATGAGGTCAAAAGCCACTGACAGAATTTCCCGCTGTCTTTAACCGGCAATTTAACTACCGTGTAAAAAGCGCCTTCTGGTTTTTCCAAATAAACTCCTGGTATTTTCTTTAAACCTTGATATAAGATATCTCGCCGCTTTTGATATTCTTTATGGACATTTTTAAGATAACTACCCTCTACTTCTGCTAATTTTGCCCCCATATATTGATCTATTAATCCAACCGAAAGCCTTCCCTGGGCTATCCTCAAGACGCCTTCCATAATTTCCTTATTCAAAGAAACAAACATACCCAATCTCGCGCCGCAGAGACTGTAGCGTTTCGACATACTGTCTAAGACTATCGCCCGCTCTGGAAGCTTCTGCATATAGTCGAATAAGGAAACATGTTTCTTACCGTCGTAGACGTATTCCCTGTAGGTTTCGTCGCTGATTACGTATAAATTGTGTTTTTTGGCCAAAGAAACGATGAGTTCCATTTCTTTTTTTGTAAGTACCGTTCCTGTCGGATTATTTGGGTTGGTAATTAAAATGGCTTTAGTTTTTCTGCTGATTTTCTTTTCTATTACTTTTGCACCCGGCAGATGAAATCCGGTATCTTCAAAAGTCCGCACCGGTATCAATTTAACGCCATTGACCGTCGCATAAGAATTATAGTTGGTATAAAAAGGTTCAAAAACTATTATTTCGTCGCCTGGTTCACAGGTGGCAAACATGGCGATGGAAATTCCTTCTGAACCACCCGAAGTAACCTGGATATTGTCATCTTTTACAAATTTATGGCCTAATTTATGGTAATAATCTTTAACTGCTTCAATAAATACCGGTTCTCCCCGAGATTGGCCGTATCTTATCGGGTTAACCGACCATTTTCTTAAAACGTCAACCATGATTTCTGGAGTTTTTATGTCTGGATCGCCGATATTCAGGTGGTAGATTTTGACGCCTTGTTTTTTTGCCGCGACCGCGAATGGCACTAATCCTCTTATTGGAGACGGCGGAACGTTGAGAAGACGCTGGGATGAATTATTTTTTTTCATACAAAAAGTGCCGAGGGTCAGAGTCGAACTGACATCTGGGGTTTTTCAGACCTCCGCCGTGACCACCTTGGCTACCTCGGCTTGGTGCGT
>JAHFKS010000011.1:14675-33686 GCA_023245215.1 Candidatus Microgenomates bacterium
CATCTACTTTATAAGAGTAGCGCTCTACCGCTGAGCTACGGACGCTCATTACCTATGAATTATATCAGAAAGTGGACCTACCGAGAATTGAACTCGGATCTTGGCAATGCGAATGCCACGTTCTGCCGTTGAACCATAGGCCCTTCTGTGCACCCGGGGAGAATTGAACTTCCATCTTAGGTTCCGGAAACCTACATTCTGTCCGTTGAACTACGGGTGCATAAAAAAACACTACCCTTTCAATGCCCGTATATATTATACAGACGCCAATTAGATAGTGTTTTTTGTTTTTAAAATCTTGGTCTTCGATTGTCTCGTCTAAAACCGCCTCCACCTGCACCTCCACCGCCTCTATAACCTCCGCCGGCCGGTCTTTCTTCTCGTGGTCTTGCGACGTTTACGACGATCTGTCTTTCTTCTAGAGTCTTTCCGTTCATTTCAGCAGCAGCTTTTTCAGCAACAGCTTCATCGGCAAAGGTAACGAAACCAAAGCCTTTTGATCGGCCAGACATTCTGTCTGTAATAATTACAGCCTCAACAACTTCCCCATAAGGAGCAAATAATTCCTTCAAGGAATCATTTGTTAAACTCCAAGGAAGATTTCCTACGTATAGTTTTTTCTTATCCATTATATTCACCTCCTCTCTTTGTTTGTTTTACATTAGATATTTTCATTTAATCTGAAAGAAGCTCCTATAAACCGAAACGAAACGCAGTTTAAAGTCGGGTCTTCTCAAACTGTTGTAATTATAACACATAAATATTATAAAAGATAATGCAACTCATTTCAAAAAAAACAATGCCGCCGATACTAATACCCGGTAAATTCCGAAAACAGCCAATGAATTAGCTTTCAAAAAGCCTATAAACCATTTGACCGCCAGATAGGCGGTCACAAAAGAAACTAAAAAACCGATAGCCAAAAACAACAAATTGTTCTGGCTGGATAATATTTTGAAATCAGTTTTGACTATTTCAAGAGCTGACGCCGCCAAAATGGTCGGAACGGCCAGCAAAAATGAATAAACAGCCGATTCATCTCTCTTAAATTTTTGCCCCATCATTGACAACATCACTATACCGGCTCGGGAAACACCCGGAACGACTGCCAAAGACTGTCCGATTCCAGTCAAAAACGCTTCTTTATAAGACATTTCCTTAATTGACTTAGTCAATTTGATTTTTTCTTTTTTTACGAAATATTCAAAAATTATAAAAACCAACCCGATAATAAACATCGAAACGATGACAAGAGGCATCGAATTAAAAAAGATTTTTTTTATGATTTTTTCCAATATCAGACCAACTATGGCGGTAGGAATAAAAGAAACAACTATCTTCCCTAATAGATCTTTATGCTTCAGGACGTAAAAAAAGTACAAAAATACAACGGCTATAATTGCTCCGGACTGGATAAAAACATCAAAAAACGTCTGAAACTCTGTTTGGGCTATGTGGAGAAATTTTCCGGCAATTAACAAATGGGCGGTGGAAGAAATAGGCAGAAACTCAGTCAGTCCTTCGACGACTCCGAGAATAACCGCGTTTATTAAGTTCATTCATAAAGTATAATATAAAAAATGAAAGTTGCCATGGTGCACGATCAATTGAGAGAGTTCGGCGGTGCCGAACGGGTATTGGTCGCCCTAAAGAAAATCTTCCCCCAGGCAGACGTTTTTACAACCACTTTTGATTTAGATTCTCTTGGTTCTCACAAAAACCTGATAAAAAACTGGAAAGTTTACGTCTCTTGGTTCGGAAAAATTCCCCTATTAAATAAATTCTATTCGCCCTTTCGGTTTCTGACTCCCCTGATCTGGGAGAGTTTTGACTTTTCCGGCTATGACCTGGTCATTTCTTCATCAGGAAGCTGGATGTCAAAAGGAATTAAGACGGAAAAACCGGCAATCCATATTTCATACATCCACCACCCGCCCCGCTATCTTTATGGGTACGAGACTGCCGTCGAATGGCAAAAATACTGGTTTGTAAGAATCTACGCTTATATTGTTAATCATTTCCTGCGTTTATGGGATTTTAAATCGTCACAAAGACCGGACTATCTGATTGCCAATTCTGAAGAAACCAAAAAAAGGATTGAAAAATTCTACCGCCGCGACTCAACCGTCATCTATCCTCCCGTAAATATACCTTCAAAACCCGTTAACCCATTAATCAATAAACCGAATAATTATTATCTAACGGTTTCCCGCTTGGCCAAAGCCAAACATATAGATATTCTTATAAAAGCAGCTAACAAGATGAAATTCATTTTAAAAATAATAGGAACCGGCCGTGATGAAAAATATTTAAGATCAATCGCCGGCCCGACCGTAAAATTTTTAGGCAATATCACAGATGCTGACTTTAAAAATCTTTTTCTCAAGGCAAAAGCATTTCTATTTGCTTCCCGGGACGAAGAATTCGGAATCGCCTGCCTCGAAGCCATGGGATACGGCCTTCCGGTCATTGCCTATAGATCAGGAGGCGTACCGGAATTTGTCCAAGACGGCATCAATGGCTACCTATTTGACTCATTAGACCCATTAAACCTCATAAAAAAAATTGAGGAATTTGATAGGCTCAATAGAGATAAGTTATTAGAAATGAAAGAACAAGCAAGAAAAACCTCTGAAAAATTTAAAGAAGAAAATTTTAAAAAAAATATTCTTAACTTTATAAAAAAACATGCCGGAACTTCCTGAAGTCGAAACCATAAAAAGAAATCTGCGACCGAACATAATAGGCAAAACTATTTCAGAAATCGAAATCCTCTCTCCGAAAAATTTTATCGGTGATAAAAAAAGCGCAATTGGGAAAAAAATTGTAAAGGTTGAAAGATACGGGAAAGTTTTAATTTTAACTTTAAGCAATAATGAATATTTAAATATTCATTTCAAACTATCAGGCCAAATGTTATTTTCCGAAAACGTCAATAAGGCAGTTTTCAAAAATCCGATTCCTTTCACAAAGAGCAATACTATGCCCGCCAATACAACGAGGGTAATAATTAAATTCAAAAACGGCAGCGGTTTATTTTTCAACGACCTGCGCAAATTCGGGTGGATAAAAGTCAGCGACAAACCATTGATTCCTAAAGGTATCGATGTTTTGTCAAAAAAGTTTACACCAAACGTAATCGAAGGGTTAACCAATAAAACTCGCAGGCCGATTAAGGTTTTATTGATGGATCAGGATTTGATAACGGGCATCGGCAACATCTATGCCAACGACTCGCTTTTCCTGGCGAAAATCCATCCGCAGAGGCCGGCCAATTCGCTGAATAAAAATGAAGTCAAAAACCTGCACAAAGCCATACTCCAGGAAATAAAAAAAGGAATTAATGACCAGGGGTCGTCCGGCGCCGACGAAGCGTTTATCCTTCCCGACGGTTCAAAGGGAAAACACCAGCGAAATTTCCTCGTCTACCAACGGGAAAAACAACCGTGTTTAATCTGTAAAACAATCATCAAGCGAATCAAGCACCACGGCCGCAGCTCCTTTTTCTGCCCCCACTGCCAAAAATAGTATAATTAATCAATGATTAACTGTACTTTTGAAAACGGAAATAAAAATTCCCTCCGCCATGTTGTCGTCGATATGCTTGTTATTAAAGAGAATCAAATACTTCTTGTAAAAAGAGCGCCCCATTTAACAAACGGAAATAAATATGCTTTAATTGGAGGTTTTATGGAAAGGAATGAAACAAGCAAACAAGCGGCTTTACGAGAAATTATGGAAGAAACAGGATATAAAGCAGAAATTATTAATCTTTTCAGAATTATTGACCATCCTGATAGACGAGCCGAAGACCGTCAGAATATTTCTTTTGTGTATCTCGTCAAACCTTTAGAAAAAATTGGCAAGTCTGATAATGAAGTTAAAGAACTACGTTGGTTTGATTTAAATGAATTACCGCCTCCCGAAGAATTTGCTTTTGATCATTTAGAAAACATTCAACTCTATCTACAATACCAGAAAACTCCATTTGGCCTTCCTATTTTGGATAAAAAACTCTAAATAATAAAACCGCCTTTTTCAAAACGAAATTTCAGTTTAAACGGCTGGGCCTTTGGAGAAAATATGCTTTCTATGTAAGGCAGCCAGGGATATTTATATTTGACCCAATTCCTGAAATCTTTGCGGTTAGCCATTGAGACTTGTACTAGTATAAAAACAACGGCGACGAGAATAAACAATTGAACCAACAAGCGCAAAAAAAAGTTTTTTCCTGCAGTAATCTCCAAACCAGCGCCAATCAGAATTAAAGGCCAAAAATTAATCAATCTTTCCCAAACCACCCAGGGAAGAATTCCGAAGTTATTGAGAAGAAAAACCATTCCAACGCCGATAAATATTATTCCCATAATCATTTACGGTTAAGTATAGAAACGCCAATCAATATCAAAAGAACCGGCCAGAATCTCCAAATCTGGTCAAAAACGATTATTCCGAAATTGTCGAGAAGAAATAAGGCACCAAATGCAACCAACACTATGCCAAAAATCTCTCTTCTTTTTTCTCGGTCGACTGATCTAACACGGCCGGCAAATTCATTCGCCTTTTGTTTTATTTCTTCAACATTGTCTTTTAATTCTCCGCCTTTTTCTTTAGGAATTATCAACCAGAGTATAAAGTAAATTAATATTCCACTTCCTCCATTAATAAAAAGTAGAACAAAAATAATCCGGAAAATTATCGGATCAATGGAAAAATGTTCTCCCAAACCCCCGCAAATTCCGGCGATTACCTTGTTGGTATTGGAACGGTAGATATTTTTTAAATCAAAATGTTCTTTTTTGCTTTTGTCGTTTTTCATTAGAAAAGATTATATCACTCATATCTTATAGCTTCAACTGGTTCAAGATTGGCCGCTTTCCTCGCCGGCAAAACACCAAAAATAATTCCTATCAGACTCGACACTCCAAGAGCCAGTACTACTGAAACCAGGTCAATATATGCCGGAAAGAAATTATGAACGAGCAGTACTCCGACGAAGGCCAAACCCAAACCGAGTGAACCGCCTATAATTGACAAGGCAATTGCTTCGATTAAAAACTGAAGAAGAATATCGGTCTTTCTTGCACCGATTGCCCTCCGGATCCCCACTTCCCTGGTTTTGTCGGAAACCGTAACGTACATAATATTCATTATGCCTATGCCTCCTACCAGAAGTGAAATGCTGGCGATAGCGACTAAAACCACATTCATAATCCCGAAGATTGAGTTCACAATCGAAAGAATTTCCGTTGGTTCAACAATGCTGAAATCATCTTCTTTGTATCTTTTGAGCATCTGTTTTTTTATCTCTTCTTTAACAGTAGACAGATTGACGTCCGGGTTTGTTTTTACGGCAAAACGGATGAACTGTTTTTCCGGGTTGTAAATAAAACCGGTGGTGTAGGGGCCGAAAAAATATGAATCGTAGTCCGGGCCGCCGAATCCTCCGCCACCCTTGCTTTTAATAATTCCTATAATGGTAAAGTTGACGTTGTCGATTGAGATTTTTTTTCCGACGGCCTGGAGCGCGGTTCCATAGAGCTTCTCGGCGATTTTCGGGCCGGCGACCAATACTTTGGCTTTTTTATCCAAGTCTGTTTTGTCAAAAAGCCTTCCCTGGCCTACGGTAAAACCCGCGATGTCAAAAAAGTCAGAAGATGAGAAAAAAATGTTTACATAGTCCGTCTTAATAGTCCCTTTGCCCCGACCCGACTTGGAAGCCAAAGGAGCAATGGCAGTCAAATCTCTGACTCTCTGCAGCCTCTGTAAATCTTTGACGTCAAATCTAGTACCCAAAATCGAAGAAGTCCCAAAACCGCCGCCTTGCAGAAGCTGGCCCGGTGCGATAAACAGCGTGTTTTTTCCCAAAGCCTCAAATTGGTCGGAAATATATTTTTTTAATCCCAACCCCAAGGCCATCAACATGATGACGGCGAAAACTCCTATAACAATCCCTAGAGACGTCAAGAAAGTCTGCATCTTGCTTCTTTTAAAATCCTCGAGGGCTGATTTGAAAATAAATAAAAAATACTCCATATTATTTTTCTATTCTGCCGTCTTTAACCCGTATGATTCTTTTTCCATAGGCGGCGATGTCTACTTCATGGGTAACGACAATAATGGTGATTTTCTCTTTTTCATTCAGTTCTTTCAAAAGGTCCATAATCTCTTTACCAGTTTTGCTGTCTAAATTACCCGTTGGTTCGTCTGCCAAAATCAGCTTCGGTTCCATGATAAGAGCCCTCAAAATGGCCACCCTTTGCTGCTGGCCTCCGGATATTTTATTGGGGAAGGAGTTCCTTTTCTCATAAAGGCCGAACCGTTTTAAATAATCTATTGCTTTTTCCTCCGGGTCATAGTTGATTCTTTTCCGAGAATAAACAGTCGGCAGTACAATGTTTTCCAATACGGAAAGTTTTGGAATAAGGTTGAACTGCTGAAATACAAAACCGACAAATTCGTTGCGGAGGGAGGAAATTTTGTCGTCGCTAAGATGTGATATTTTTTCGTCCTGGATGATTATTTCCCCCTTTGTCGGTTTATCCAAAAGCCCGATTAAGTGCATCAAGGTTGACTTGCCGCTCCCGGAAGGGCCGATAATCGATATAAATTCCCTGTCTTTTATTTCTAGATTGGCGTCTCTCAAAGCGTAAAAAACCGTTTCTTCGTCTATTTGGTAGTTTTTAGTCACTCCGACTAGCTTAATCATAGATGACCTCGCCAGCGCTTATCCCATTTTTAATAATCGTGTTTCCGTCGATTTCATCCCCGGTTTCAACATATTTCTTGACTTTTTTTCCGTTTTCTTTAGCGCTTACATAGCTACCCTTGCTGTCTTTTTTGATAAATAACGAAGGAGCAAACAAGGTATCTTTTATTTCTTTAACAAGGATATCGAGATCTCCAGTCATTCCCATTTTCAAAGGCAGGGACATCGCCTGGTCATTCAGTTTAAATCTAAGTTCATAGACCGTCCCGGTTTCGTTTGTTTTTGGAGTAAACGCCACGTAGTACAAATTGCTCCCGAATGTCTTTTCAGGATAGGCGTCAAAGTTTACTTTCCCTGCCATGTCCTGCCTCAACTTGACGACATCTGTCTGGTCGGCTGACGCAGAAAAGTAGATTGTTTTTGGATTGACAACGTCAAACTCCGCGCCGGCCGGTGTGATATTGACTCCTGGATAAGGTGTGTCGACGTGGGTGACAACGCCTTCAATTGGAGTGAATAAATTGGCATATTCCACCGATAGACTCTGTAATTGTACGTCAAGAACGCTGTTGTCTAATGTAGACTGGTTTTCCTGAAGAGTCCTTTCGGCGCTTTTTCTTATTGACTCTGAAAGATCATACTGTTTATTCCAATAGTCGTCCTTTGTCTGTTCAAAAGAAAGCCTCTGATTGGCAAAACTATTGAGATATTTTTGCAGTCGGTTTTTTAAATCTCGCTGGTCAAGGGAAGCAATTGTCTGGTATTTTTTTACAATATCTCCTTCTTTGACTCCCACCCAACCCAGGCGGCCTGAAGTTTGAAACCTTAACGCGGCTTTTTCATCAGCGTCAATTTGCCCTGATAATGACAAAACATCTTTGACGTCGCCTCTTTTTACGATAAATTTATTTTCTAATTTGGCAACCGAAGCAGCCTGGTTGTTTTTATATACGACAAATCCGATAATTAAGAAAACAACTAAAACAAAATACCATCTTTTTTTAAGAAATTTAATCATAAACGTTAATTTTACAAAAAAGGCCGCCAATCAGCAATAGGCATTATGTTATATACGGAAAAGTTCCATGCGTAAAAATAAACTGCCGGCAAGAGTATAAGAAAAACTACTAGGAATTTTTTAGAAGTAAAGAATTTTTCAAATGCTATTATCGCCATCGGCCACAGAGGCAAAGAATACCGGGCAATGTCTCGATGCTGCACAAAAATAGTCGCGGCAAAAAATACCAAAGAAAAATAAAATAGACTTCTTTGTTTAATATGTTTTAGACTAATCACCGTCAAACCGTATAGAAAAAAATAAAAAAATACGTCTTCCAGCCAGGCCGTTCCCACCCAAGGCTTTTGGAAATTAAAGACTGAAAACGGAAAAACAAGATGGATATTATCGCCCGAATGGAAATAAGCGAGAAAATCTCCGTATTGTTTTCCATATATTGCAAAAACCCCCAACAACCCTAGCGGAATCAGAAAAATACCCAACCACTGCCAATTAAATCTTTTGTCCTTAAACCATCTTTCGGCGAAAACCAGGCCGTAAGCAGCAAATAAAAGCAGGCCGGGCGTTTTTGTCATAGCTGCTAATCCTCCAAACAGCCCTGCCCACCAAAATTTGCTGTTTTCAAAAAAGTAAATTGACAATAATAGTAACAAGATGAATAGGCTTTCCGGTGAGCCGACCGAACGGACAACCAAAAACCTAGGCAAAAATAAAAATACAGAAGCAAGTAATAGTGGATTTTTTGTCAGTTTAAATTTAAGCAAAAACCAATAAAAAAATAGCGCCAATCCTACTGTTGCCAATATATTAACGCTGACCATAGATTTAAGGTATGGCAAATTCCCCATTGGTCTAATAAGACTTATTAGTCTTATTAACGCTGGATACAACGGCAGATGGGCGGCAAAATACTTCTCCGGGAGAGTCGATTCGAGCTTCAGATTGGCAATCTTTGCCGGGTCATAAAAAGTTTTGGCGGGAACAACATACCATGGACCGTCATAATGACTATATATATAGAGCATGCTCGGATCTTTAATTTTTACGCCAAACCAACTGCCGGATTTTGAAAGAAAGGGCAGCCACAGGATTAAAGTAGATATCAGAACAATAAATGTTAAAATTAGGAAAGAATATATGCGCCGCATATTTAATATTTTAGCAAAAAACTGGCCCCTAGTCATTCTCTTATTTATCGGTGTATTTCTCCGCTTTTATAAATTCCCTGAATACGTCACTTTTTTGGGCGACCAGGGAAGGGACGCAATCGTCTTGAAAAGAATTTTGACCCTTGAGCATCTGCCGGCTATCGGCGCCCCGACATCGGTAGGGCAGGTCTATCTTGGCCCGTTTTATTACTATTTTATCGCCCCCTGGCTGCTTCTTTTTGCCTATAACCCTATAGGCCCGGCCGTTGGAGTGTTATTTTTTTCCTGCTTGTATCTTGCGCTTAATTACTTCATTGTCAAAGAGCTTTTTGACAAAAAAATCGCCTTAATTTCTACTCTTTTTATCAGTTTTTCTTATGTCTTGATTGAACTATCGCGATTTTCCTGGAACCCCAATCTGATGCCCTTATTTACTTTATTGACGGTGTATTTTTTTGTAAAGGGGCTCAAGACCGGCAAATGGCTGTTTTATCTTTTGTTTGGAGCATTTCTTTCTTTTGCGGTCCAGCTCCACTACCTCGCTCTTTTTCTCATACCTCCCCTTGGAATCTTAGGGTTAATCCATTTATTTAAAAATAAAAAACATTTTATTTCCAATTTATTTAATTTTTTTACTTCTTTTTTTTCTTTTGGAATTTTTTCTTCTCCATTGATAATTTTCGACCTCCGTCATCAGTTTTTGAATACAAAAAATTTTATTAATTTATTTAATTCCTCGTCGACGGCTTCCGTCAATAAAATAACTTCTCTGCTGGAAACTTTCCGCTCCCTTAATCAATTTTCTTTTTCTTTTAATTTCGGACTTTTTTCATCTTCAATTATTTTGCTTTTGATAATCATCGTTTTTTTAACTCTTGTAAAAAAAGATAAACCGATAACGACATTCTTATTCATATTCCTGTCATTAATTATTGGATTTTCTTTATATTCAGGTGAAAAACATCCGCATTATTTCGGAGTTATCTATCCAGTATATTTTGTTATTGTCGGTTATTTTGTTTCATTCCTTTTTGAAGGCGCCTGGGAGAAATACCTCGCCTACCTTTTTATTTTTGCTTTTCTTTTTTTAAACTTTCAAAAATATAACTTTTTAAGGTATAGGGGCGATTGGCAGCTTGACAGATCAAAAAAAGTAGCACAAATTATTTTTGATAACGTTAAAAAAGATAAGTATACCGTTACTTCCCTTCCGGAGAAATACTCGGACTCTACCTATCGGTACTATTTGGAACTTTGGGAAAAAAGGCCGATAGAAAAGGATTCGCTCAACAAGGCCGATGAACTCTTTGTAGTTTGTGAAAAGGAGTGCCGGCCCGTCATCAATAACCCTCAATGGGATATTGCCTATTTTGCGCCGGTAAAAATCGTCAACGAATGGAAGGTAGACAGCATTAAAATTTATAAACTGACAAGATGAAAATATCTTTAATAATTCCCTGTTATAACGAAGAAGCGAACATTCAAAAAGGCGTCCTCGATAAAATCGGCAATTTCACCGCCCGCGACGACCGTTTCTTGGAGGTCATTATTGTCGATGACGGTTCGAACGATAATTCGCGATTTATAATCAAAAATAAATACCTGAAAACTTTTCCTAAATTCAGGCTGGCGCAAAATTCCCATCAGGGAAAAGCCTTTGCCATATTAACAGGAATTAAACACTCCAAAGGCTCTTGGGTGATGTTTTCCGATATTGACCTGGCAACTCCTATAGAAGAAGCCGACAAATTAATCAAAGAAACAAATAAGAATCAAATAGTCATAGGTTCAAGAAACAGCTACCGAAAAGGAGCCCCTTTATTAAGAAAAATAATGGCAAAAGGATTCATCGTTATCAGAAATATAGTCGTTGGACTCCGGGGCATAAAAGATACTCAATGCGGATTTAAAATTTTTGAAAAAAATGCCGCCGATTCCATTATCAAAAAATTGAGGGTCTTCCATGACAACAGAAAAGCCAAGGGTTCTTCTGTCTCGGCCGGCTTTGACCTGGAATTTTTGTTTTTGGCCAAAAAGTTCGGTTATGCAATCAAGGAAGTACCGGTCGTTTGGATGCACGTTGAAACAAAAAACGTCAACTTTATCAGAGATACGGCGGAAACTTTAAAAGACATCTTAAAAATCAAGTTTTTAGACATCATTGGAAAATATAATGAAAAATAAATCAGCTTTTTGTTTATTTTTCTTGTTTGTTTTTTCCGCTCTTTTGATTTTTTTTAAGTTTACCGCCATTCCGAAGTTTCTTGCATACGATGAAGTTGAATTTACTAAATTGGCTTTATCCCTTGGAGGAAAACCTTATACGCCTTACTCTTCCCTGGCTACCGGGCATTCGACTCTTTACTTTTATATACTCCTTTTAAGTTTAAAAATGTTCGGAATAAATACTTTCGCGCTCCGCCTGCCCGCGGCTGTTTTTGGTGTTTTAAGCGTCGTCGTTTTTTATTTGGTTGTTAAGACAATCTTCCGGCAAAAATACCTGCCTTTTATCTTAACCGTTTTATTCCTTACTTCTCGTTGGTTTATCAATTTTTCCCGTTTTGCTTTCGAAGCGACTTTCCTGCTTTTTTTGGAATTAACTTCAATTTATTTTTTTTTGAAAGCAAAATCGAACATTTATCTGATAATTTCCGGATTATTGGCGGGTCTCGCCTATAATTCCTATACTCCCGGCCGGATATTCTTTATACTACCTCTAAGTTTTTTTGTCATAAAACTCGTTAGCTCGTTAATCCATAAACAATTTAAAACTGAAACTCTAAAACGTTTTTTCATTTTTTTTATCCCCTTCTTGATTACGATTACTCCTTTGACCTTAGCTTTGTCAAATAGCAAAGAAACCCGTATAGATCAACTGTTTTTTTGGAGAAATCATGAAATGACTATTGGACAAAAAACTAACGGCACAATCCAGAATTTTGTAAGTATTACATCGATGTTTTTTCTCAAAGGAGACATGAACGGAAAACATAACTATCCGGGAAAACCAGCTCTAAACCCTATTCTCGGATTTTTATTTGTGGTCGGATTCATAGCTTCTTTAAAAAAATGGAGAACTAAAGAAAACCAGCTTTTTTTGATTTTTTTATTTTTATCTCTCGCCCCTTCTGTCCCTATATACCCTTGGGAAAATCCAAGCATGCTAAGGACTTTTACGGTCATTCCTTCGCTAGTTTATTTTATAGGCATAGCAATATCTTTTATAAGCAAAAAGGCTAATAGCAAGTATTTATATTTGGTATTGCTTCTGTTAGCGCTTTCATCCTTTTACGAATTGAGGACTTATTTTAAATATCAAAAAACTGTTTTTGAACAATCTTTTGAGATCAAATATCCGTTGGAAAAAGCCGTTAAAATGGCAAACCCCTATGAAAAAAGTCCTTAAAAACCAGTTGTCCATTCCAATCTGGCTTTTTCTTTTTTCTCTTTTCTTAAGGATTTTCCACTTATCCTACTTTATCTCTTACCACCAAGACCAGGTGCGCGATCTTTTTTATATAAAAAGCCACTTTGAAAATGCCACCTTCATCCTACTGGGACCGAAAGCTTCTGTAGGAAATTTTTTTCTGCCGCCTTTTTGGTATTACTTGATGAGCTCCGCTTATTTATTTTCTAAATCACCGCTTGCCCCGGCGTTCCTGACTGCCCTCCTTTCGGCAATAACAGCGGTTGTGATTTTTCTATTCACCAAGAAATTCTTTGATGAAAAATTGGCTTTTCTTGGCGGAGTCTTATACGCAGTATCACCGCTATCTATTGAGTATTCCCGTTTCGCCTGGAATCCGAATCCGACTCCTTTATTCGTCATACTAACTTTTTATTTTTTTTATAAATTTTTGTTTGAAAAAGATGAAAAAAGCTTTCTTTGGGGATCAGTTGCTGCCAACCTAGCATTCCAACTCCATTATCAGGGATTGGTTATTTTTATTTTTTATTTTTTGGGAATTTTATTTTCAAAAAAATTCAATGGTAAAAGACTTATTCAGTATTTATTGGTCAATTTTTTTCTGATATTTCCTTTTATAGTTTTTGAGCTTCAAAACGGTTTTAAAAATACTCTGGGAATCACCCATTTTTTAATAGCGACCCAGACTTCAGCCAAGTTAAGGTTGTTTGGAATTCCTTTTTTTATAAAATTCATTCTCAAAGATTTTTCCTTTTTTCTTGCAAGAGTTATGTTCTTCAAAAATCAAATTCTCGGATATATGGCATTGGGTTTTTTCTTAATCAGTCTCTTCGTGAAAATAATTCTGTTCAAAAAACAAAATAAATACGAGAAACCCATTATTCTTTTTTTTATCTTCTCTTTTATAATGCTTTTCTTTTACAAAAATTCATTAATCGACTTTTATCTATTATTCTTAATCCCGGTAGTTATTGTTTATTTTGTTTTATCTTTAAAAGAAAATATCGGTGAAAAATCGACTTTAATATTAGTATTTTTGCTATTAATGATTAATCTTTTTAAATCACCCGCTTTCGGAGCCTACGACAAAACATACCTTTGGATAAACGAATCGATAAAAAAAATCACCAGTCAAAAAAATTACTGCCTTGCTTATAATATTTTCCCCCAGAATTTTATCGAGAGTAAATACCGCTATATGATGACTTTGGCTAAAAACCAACCGGCTTACAAAAACTGCGATAACATTATTTATTACCGCTGTGACCCAAAGGTGAAAACCGGCTATTATCTTTGTGACGGTGCAATTTGCAACCAAAAACCAGTTGAATTTTCCCAGGGCAGAATGATTAACATGAAACCGCTCGAATCTGATGTTAAAATATATCAATTTGAGTTCTAATATGTTTGACGTCTTTAAAATCTTTGCTTTTTTTAAAAAAACCTTCACTAGAAAAGATGTTCTTTTAATGATTATTATTATCGCTTTATTTTTTTTGACGCGATTAGTCAATTTGGATAAATTTCCGATCTTTTCTGACGAAGGCATCTACATCCGCTGGGCCAAGGTCGCCTGGCACGACGCTTCCTGGAGATTCATTTCCCTCACAGACGGAAAACAACCCTTGCAAACCTGGGGGACGATTCCCTTTTTGAAATTTTTTCCTGACAACGCGCTTCTCGCCGGCCGCCTCTTTGGAGTAATGGGAGGTTTCTTGAGCCTGGTCGGTTTTTTCGTTTTGACTTTTTACCTTTTTGGCAAGTCCGCCTCCCTGCTTGGATCTTTTCTCTATGTTTTCACACCGTATTTTCTTTTTTACGAAAGGATGGCCCTGGTTGATTCTTGGGTCAACGCCGGCTTTATCTGGATTTTTTTGCTCCTGATCTATCTTATAAAAGAAAGGCGGTTGTCGACTTCTTTAATTCTTGGCCTGGCTGGAGGTTTTTTCCTGCTGGCCAAATCATCTGTCAGGATATTTTTGATGCTGGGAGTGATTTCGCCTATTTTAATCTTTCAAAAGAACATAAAAAAATTATTTCAGGAATCTGTCAATTTCTATTTCCTATTGGGCATATCAGCATTGATAGCGCTTGTCATCTATAATATCCAAAGGCTTTCTCCTTTTTTTCACTATGTCGCCCAAAAAAACCTCACTTTTATCATGAGCTTCGACGAATTCCTGAAAACTCCTTTTCAGTATTTCTGGAATAACCTGAGATATACGCCGCTTTATATCTTTTGGGAGATGGGATTTGTACTGGGACTCATTGGTCTAATGGGACTCATTAGACTCATGGGTAAAGACAAAAAACTTGGAATTTATTTTCTGCTTTGGATTCTTTTGCCGTTCATCGCGATTGTTTTTTTTACAAAAGTCCTCTTCCCGCGTTATCTGATTTTTTTCGCTTCTATCTTTCTGGCTCTTGCGTCTTATTATCTATCTGAAAAAAAGAAAATTATCTTTTTTGTTTTGATCTTTCTTTCCGTTTTTGTTCTCGATTTCACTATGCTTTTTGGCTATAGATATATTCCTTTTCCCAGCGTTGACCGGGGCCAATATATCGAAGGCTGGCCGGCCGGCTGGGGAATCAAAGAGACCATGGAATTTGCCAGGGAGAAATCAAAAGAAAAACCGGTCGTTATTATCGCCGAAGGCAATTTCGGCATGGCTTACGATGTTTTGGACGTCTTCCTCAAACCAACCGACAAAATCACCCTTAAAGGCTACTGGCCTCTTGACGAAAAACAGCTCTATGAAAACCAGCCGCTCCTGAAGGACAGCTATGTCTATGTTTTTTTCTCGCACCGGGACGAGTTCCCTGATTTCTGGCCCATTAAACTAGTGAAAAGGATCGAAAAGCCGGGCGACCAGTCAGATTTCCACATATTTGAACTTTTGCCCAAAAAATAAACATGTTTTTCCCTCTTTTATTTTTAGCCGTCATAATCCTCTTCAAAAATGCCTTTTTTATTAATTTTTTTATCGATGATTTCTTTTTCTTAAAGATCGGCAAGGCTCATTCCTTTATAGATTTTTGGAAATTCTTTTGGCCCGTCAAATCCTATTTTTACCGGCCAATTCCAACTGAATTTTTTTATTATTTGATCAATTCTGTTAAAAGCAATGTCCTCTCTGCCCACTTATTAGTTTTTGTTGTTTATTTTGTAGGTTTATATTTTGCTTATCTTTCCTTGTTAAAACTAACAAACAACAAACTACTTTCAAAAATTACAATAATTCTCTACTCGCTTAGTTTTATCCACGTTTTCCAGCTCTATCAGTTAGCAACATTTATAGAAATAGCCTTATTCACTTTTATCTCTATTTCTTTTTATTTGTTTCTGGAAAAAAAGTATTTTTTGAGTCTGCTATTTTTTGTCTTTGCCTGTATGTCGAAAGAAACCTCAATACTTTTTCCTGTTTTTCTGGCAGCCGTAGTAATTTTCAATAAAAATGTTTTACCAAAAAAAAGAATGTTTTTTTTATATTTTTTAGTTTCAGCAATTTTTGCTTTTATATATAAATTCGGAGTAGGCAGCGTTGTTGCTGTTAGTACCTACAAAATCCAGTTGAAACCCAGGCTGGGAATTAATAATCTGATGTGGTATTCCCTTTGGTCTTTAGGATTGCCTAATTTCATGCCCGACTACTTTACCAGCATTTTCCGTAAACCGATACCGGATTTCTGGAAAGTATGGAAAAGCAACCAAATTAAAACTTACTTTTTGCTTTTTAGCGTTTACTTCACTTTATTAATGTCCTCACTAGTTATTTTTTTGACCAAAAATAAAAGAAACTTAAAGGAATTTGCTATATATCTTTTTATCTCCATTTTTTCCTTTATCTTGTTTATTTCGCCAACACTGCTAATCATTCATAAATGGATGGTCAGACTGACTCTACCCTTATTCTTTGTCTCTTTTATCGAGGCTTATTTGATTGTCAACCTTATTAAATCAGGGAAAAAACTCCGCTTTTTAGGTTACGCATTAATAATTATCTATATCTTTTCAAATGTTTTGGCCGTAGCTGTTCATGAATCTTCCAGCACCTATTTACTAGAGTCTGCTATCTCAAAAAACGCCAAGCAGTATTTTGAAAAAAATAAAAAAGAAATCGTCAAATACCATTTTATTTTCTTTAAAGATTCCAACAACGTAAAATATAATCCCTGGGGGGGCTCGCAGAAACTAAAAGTGACCTTGAGCGACCAGAACTTTATCGACCACTTCTTTCCCGGAGCAGATCTCAAGGCCGTTTACGGATTTGAAAGCAAAACAATACCAAAAGACTCTTATATAGTGAGTTCCTACGACATTCTTCTTCAAAGGTAGTAAATGCTATAATTAGTAGCAATGAAAAAGATCCTGTTCGTGCTTGCCGTTCTGTCAGTCATTTTTTTCCTCGGGCACCCTCTCAACCCTTTTTCTTCCTCTATGTTTACTTTTCATGACTCGACTCAGCCGGCCCGAATCCAGCAGTTTGTTCTGAACCTAAAGCAACTAAAGATCCCCCCCCGCATCGCGCCCGACTTTAACTATGGACTGGGTTTTCCGGTTTTCAATTTCTATGCGCCATTTTCCTACTGGCTTACTTCTTTAATAAACCTGTCCGGATTTGACGTCATTTCTTCCTTAAAACTGTCCTTCATTTTGGCATTGCTGACCGGCCTTATCGCCTGTTATTTATTTTTGAAAAACTTTTTTGATTTTTATCCTTCCCTGCTCGGCGGAATTCTTTATATCACCTCCCTCTATTTTCCTTTAAATATCTTTGTCAGGGGGAATCTGGCAGAAGTCTGGTTTTTAGCTCTTTTCCCTCTGGCGTTGTCATTTGTCTACAAAAACAGCCTTAAAATAAATTTTAAACGGCTCATCGGTACAGGAATAGTTTTATCTTTCCTGCTGACCTCCCATAACATCCTTTCTCTTATTTCCCTACCGGTAATTATTGTTTTTTCGCTCCTGTTAAAAAATAGGAAGCAAAACCTATCAAGCCTTGTTTTGGCAGTTGTTTTGAGCGCCTATTTCTGGCTGCCGGCCTTATCAGAACTGAAATATACCTGGGCCAGAGAAGTCGCTACCTTAACAAACTTTCGCGATCACTTCTTGTGCGCCGGTCAACTCTGGCAGTCAAGCTGGGGTTTTGGCGGCTCAACAAAGGGATGCATAAACGACGGCATGTCTTTTATGATCGGAAAAATCCAGTTGATTTTGTTTTTCTTAGGGATAATCTTTTCCTTCGGAAAACAAAAGAATAAAAAAATTGTTTGGTTTTTTCTTTTCTTGACTGTCTCAAGCCTTTTTATGACGTTATATCAATCGCAGCCAGTCTGGGAGATTTTTTCTCCGGTTTTATCTGTTATTCAATTTCCGTGGCGCTTCATTTCCCTATCCCTGATTGGGATAGTTTTTTTCTCTGTTTATTTTTTAAACTATTTACGAATCCCTTATAAATATTTACTTATAACTTTAGTTATGGTCGCCGTCTTCGTCGTCAACGGTAAATATTTTTATGGACAGGAAATTAATAAAACAGCTTTTGAAAAAAAATATCTTTCCCGGGAATACATAGAAAAAAAAGCCGCCTATGCCGTCGCCGAATATCTTCCGGCATCCATAGATTACAAATATTGGAGGGATTTGGAAGATAAAAACACCATACCACTGGAATTTTTCGCCAAATCAAATCTAGAACCTTTTGATAAAAATAGACAGACAACCGTTGAGATAGTTGGAAGTTTTATTTCCTTATCCGGATTTATATTTTTAATATGGAAAACCATCAAGGTATAAAAAGACGGACAATCTTGAGCACTATCAGCTTGTTTTTTCAGAGCGGTTATTCGGCCGCCCTGGGTTTTATCGCTAATCTAGTCCTCACTATCTTACTGACTCCAAAAATATTTGGTATTTATTTCACGGTTCTATCTTTAATCGCTATCCTCAACTACTTTTCCGACATCGGACTAGCCGCTTCGCTCATCCAAAAAAAAGAAATCGACGATAACGAAGTGGCTACTGTATTTACTGTCCAGCAAATTTTGGTGTTGCTAATAGTTTTTCTTGGCTTTTCAGCGACGGCTTTTATCATCAAGTTTTACCAGCTGCCGCAGGAAGGGCAAAGTCTTTACTGGGCTCTTTTAATTTCTTTCTTCTTCTCTTCCTTAAAAACAATACCTTCAATATTTCTAGAAAGAAAAATCCAGTTCCAAAAAATTGTTTTGGTCCAAATTATCGAGAATACTGTCTTTTATTTAACGGTTATTATTTCAGCAGTATCAGGCCTTGGGCTAAAGAGTTTTACCAATGGTGTGATTTTGAGGGCGATTGTCGGAGTCTTTGTTATTTATTATATTTCACCGTGGAAAATGAAATTAAAAATCGACTTTTCCATTTTGAAAAAATTGCTCTCCTTTGGAATTCCCTTTCAGGCATCTTCTTTCATGGCTCTCCTCAAAGATGACCTTTTGACTCTCTACCTGGGCAAAGTGCTTGGCTTCCAGGCATTGGGTTATATCGGTTGGGCAAAAAAATGGGCGGAATCACCCATCAGAATAATTATGGACAGCATCAGCCGGGTTCTCTTTCCTCTTTTTTCCCGCTTTCAAAATAACCTGGACCAGCTAAAAAAAATGGTCAATAAAGTAATCTACTACCAATCTGCCGTCATAATTCCGGCAACCTTCGGCCTCGCCATCGTCATGG
>JAHFKS010000028.1 GCA_023245215.1 Candidatus Microgenomates bacterium
GTTGGTGTGCAGTGTGGAAAAAACCAAATGTCCCGTCAATGCTGCTTGAATTGCCAACTGGGTGGTTTCTTTGTCTCGGATTTCACCGACCAAAATTATGTTCGGATCCTGCCGGAGAATGGAACGCAGTCCGTTTGCAAACGTCAATCCCGCCTGGGGGTTGATTTGCACCTGATTAATGCCGGGTATTTGGTATTCAACCGGGTCTTCGAGAGTCATGATGTTTACGCTGGGTTTGTTGAGCCGGGATAATATTGAATATAAAGTCGTAGTTTTTCCTGAACCGGTCGGACCTGTAATTAGTATTATTCCATATGGTTTTAGTATGCCTTCTTCAACCGATTTTAATTGAGGCCCTCTCAATCCTAATTCGAGAAGGCTTGGAATGCCACCGGTTTTTTTCAAAAGACGCATTACGACTTTTTCGCCATTTACGGTCGGTAAGGTTGATACACGTAAGTCGACTTCCTCGTCGGCAACCCTAAAAGTAAACCGGCCGTCTTGCGGGATGCGTCTTTCATCAATTTTCATTTCGGACAAAATTTTTATCCTTGAAATCAAGGCGTCGTGGATTGTTTTAGGCAAAGATAATTTTTCCTGGAGTATGCCATCTATTCTGTATCTGACTTTGGTGCGGTTTTCTTCCGGTTCGATGTGGACGTCTGAAGCACGGCTTTTTATGGAAAACTCCAAAATTGTCGAGACTATTTTGGCAATCGGAGCCTCATGAATAGCCATACTTGTCAATTCGATCTTTCTTCCTTCTTTATCAGGAGAATATTCTTTTAAAGCCTCTCTTACCTCTGGTGAAAGACCCTGGCTGTACGCCAAATCAATCATCTTGCTGATTTGTTCGCCGTCAGCGAGTGCCAAAACAATTTTTTTTCCTGTCTTTTTTTCCAAAAAATCTATAATAGAAGAATTAAACGGATCCGTCGTGGCAAGATAAATCGTTGCTTTTGCCGGGTCATAACGATAGGGGATTACCTGATATTTTCGAGCGATGGGTTCAGCTATAAAACCGACGCCTTGTGAATCTATGGGTGATAAGTTTAAATCAACATAAGGTATTGACTCTGTTTCAGCAATAGCCTTTATAACTTCTATTTTTACTAGGTCGGTTTTTTCCAGCAAATACTGATCTAGAGGGATGTTTTTTTGCAGGCTGTAAACTTCATAATGATCAGCTTCTTCCTGGGTTAAATTGCCATTTTTTACCAGTCGATTTAACAACAGTTTTGGCGGAACGTTCATAATTTAACTATATAGGAAAATTCTGCTAAAATGCAAGATATATGATCCCCATTTTGCTCATATCCCGCATTCATAAAGAAAAAAACGCTTACCTTAAAAAAATCAGCCAAGACAACAAGCTAATTATTGAGATTAAACCCGAAGGGAAAGAGTTTTCCATCAAAGAAGTAAAAAATATAATCAAGGAAACGAATATTTTCCACAAAGAAATACGCGTTTATTTTTTGGATAATTTTCATGTTTCTTCGCTCGAGGCCCAAAACGCTTTTTTAAAAATATTAGAGGAACCTCCGAAGAACACTTTATTTATTTTATCCGCTGATAACGAATCAAAATTGATACCCACCATTGTCTCTAGAACTAAAATAGTATTTCTTTCGGCCAAAAATCAGATACTATCTGACCAATCACTCAAAGAAAGTTTTCATAAATTATTGCAAGATAAAAACTATAAATTTTTGTCAGATAAAAGATTCGCTCCAGCCGATAAAAAGGATGTTCCTTCAATTTTAGAACAGGCGGTTCTATTTTTTAGAGATCGGTTAAATTTTGACAAGAAAGCTCCGGCTATTATAAAAGAAGTCCTTAAATCTAAAAGTTTATTGGAGAATAACAACCTCAACCCTCAACTCACTCTTGACCATATCTTGATTTTTATCCGCAAACAATATACCATGAGTTAAGACCATGAAAATCAAGTTCGCTTTTACCCTGATTGAACTTCTCGTCGTCATTGCAATTATCGGCACGCTTTCGGCTTTATTTTTGCCCAATTTTATGGGCGCCAGAGAAAGGGCCCGCGATACGCAAAGAAAATCTGACCTTAAGCAGATCCAAAAATCTTTTGAACTATATAAACAGGATCAAAACCCGCCGGCGTTTCCGGCCAGCCTGCCCACCAAGGATATCTGCTGGTCTAGTTTGGCCGGTTGCACAGGCAATATCTATATGAATAGGTTTCCTTCTGACCCGTCCCCAAACAAACAATATTATTACAACGTAGATAATAACACTTTGACCTATACTTTGTGCGCCTGTATAGAAAACAGCGCCGACCCGGACACGACTAATAGCTGCGGTGTCTGCGGTAGCTGTTCTAGCGGCAAATGTTTTGAAGTTACCCAACCATAGTATGAAAAAATTAAAAAAAGCCTTTACGCTTTTGGAAATGCTCGTTGTTATTGGCATCATTGCCATATTAGTAGCCCTCAGCGCCTCATCTTATTCGACCGCACAAAGAAAAGCCCGCGATGCGAAAAGAAAAAGCGATTTGAAAACAATCCAAAATGCCTTTGAACAGTATTACTCCATATGCAATTTCAATTATCCAAATAGTGTCCCTAATGGAGCCAGCAAACTTACCGCTACTGTGGCTAACTGCTCATCCCTTTCCGCAGACGTAGACCTTATCACAATGCCGTCTGATCCTTTGGGTGGAAACTATCAATGCGGAGCTACCTGTGACCCCACTGGTTATACAATCTGCCCCAGAGATATTGTTTCCGGAAAGTATTTGGAGACCGAGGACTGCAATTCAACAAATAAAAGTTGTTGTGTTACTAACCAACAATGAGAAAAAGCTTCACGTTGATTGAAATTCTTGTCGTCGCCACTATTATCGGCTTATTGGCGGCGGCGGCTTTGGTTTCTTACGCGCAGCTAATCAAACAATCCAGGGATGCCAAAAGAAAAACCGACCTCGAACAAGTCAGGGCCGCGCTGGAAATCTACCGTTCAAATATCGGCAGTTATCCAAACGGCTCAAATTGGGCAGTCACTTTAAATGTCCTTACTACTCCAATCATTTACATGCAAACCCTTCCCAAAGATCCCAAATCCCAAACAAATTCGTTCTACTATAATGGCAGCGATACCGATTACACCTTGGCCGCCTACTTGGAGGGAGGCGGAGCATCCTGCGTCGCCGGACAGTGCGGAAACTATTGCAACTATTGCCTCGGACCCTATGGACAAAAATAGTAAAGGCTTTACTTTAATCGAACTGATTATAACTTTGTCGATTATTTTACTTTTTGTCTCATTGACTATCCCAAGATATAACACCTACACCCAACAGCTTAGACTAAAAAACGACGCCCAGAGGATTTCCGATATTATAGAACTTGCTAAAAAAAAGGCGATAACTTCAGACCTTTACGACAAAAATTGCGCACAATTTAACGGCTATAGAATTACAGTCGATGCAAATTCTTATATTATGAAGTTCGGCTGCTCTGGAGCTTATCAAAATATCGAAACTTATTCTTTTGACTCTAATATTACCGCCATATCCGGAACAGGCGATTTTGACTTTCCGGCTTTAGGGTTAAATACCAATTTAGCCATAAATTCAATCAGGCTAAAAAATAGCAGCCTCAGCCAATGTGTAGACATAACCATTTCAAAAATCGGAATTATTGAAATAAACGGTGCCTTGATAGACTGTTAAGATAAAGTTATGAAAAAAAATACCCGGGCGTTTTCTTTAATCGAAGTTCTCATCTTTGTTACTATTCTTAGCCTCGTCTTTGTTTCTGCTGTTGCCGTAACAACCTATTCTTTGCGGGTAATGACTTATAACGAACACAAAATTTTAGCAGAGCACTATGCCGAAGAAGGCCTAGAACTCGTTAAGGCGGAAAAAGAAACTGATTGGAATATTTTCACCAACCTTGATACTTCGGGAGGGACAGGGACTACTTACTGCATAATAACACTTGATTGGTATAATCCAGGAGTATGCCCCGGTACTTATTTCTTAGGAAATCCAAACATTTTCTCAAGGGAAGTGGTTTTGACAAACCAAGGAAGTAATCCAGTTAACCAAACCGATGTCAAGCTAAAAGTTTATTGGACCGAAGGGCATGACGTCTTTGATGTAACTTTAAAATCAACCTTAAGAGTTCTCGAATAAAAAATGAAAAAAAAATCTTTTACATTTATCGAAATGATTATCGTAATTTCCATCGTTTCATTGGTAGTGCCTTCAATTTTCGCAATTATTTTTACCCTTATTCGTGAACAGGTGAAAATTGTAAGAACGTCAATTATTAAAAGGGAGGGAGATTATGCTCTAAATCTTATGATAAATACAATCAGGAACAATGCTTATTCTATTCATACAGATGCACCGGCCACCTCATCGAATGAAATATGCAAAACCAAAACTGATCCGGCTACTCCGTCGGCCGCCCTTTATTTTGAGGACGAATCTGGTAACTCGTTTGGTTATTTTTTGAATAACAGCGGAATTGCCTCTTCGTCATCTACAGTAACATTTGTTGGTACACCTACTCCTACACCAACAGGGACAATTACACCCGTTCCAAACACTCCTACACCGACCCCACCTGCAATTACTTCGTCAAATACTCTCATCCAAAACTTTTTGATAGGTTGTGACAATACTTATGCCTACGGACTACCGGTTGTCGGAATTTCATTTGATATTTGCTATAAGACAGCCACCGGTGATTGTATTACCTCACGCCCTGAAGAAAGCATCTATCTGCATTATCAAACGAAAATTAGGCTGAGGAATATCCAATAAAGACTGATTGATATTCTTATCGGTTTATTTTATATTGAAATTATGGCTGATAATTATTTTTGTCTGGATATTGGTGAAAAATATACCGAGGTGGCTGATATAAGAAAACAGGTTGATATACTTGAAGTTTTATCTATTGGAAAAATCGAAACCATAGAGGCTTTTTTTACCAACGAAATTGAAAAAACGCTAAATGACCAGGCTAATGCGATTAACCGACTCGTCAGCAGTCTGAAAATATCTAAAAAAAATGTCAACGTCGTCATCCCTGATTCTTTAACCTATAATCAGATACTCACAATGCCTTACTTGAATGAAAAAGAATTAATTTCTGCTATAAAATATCAAGCCGACCAGTTTATTCCAATGCCGATTGAGGAAACAAACATCGATCTGGAGATTATCGAAGAGTATAAAGTCGAAAAAAAAATACTAATTTTAATTGTCGCGGCGCCAAAAAAACTAATTGAAAAAATCCAAACTACAGTCGAGTTGGCCGGCCTTATACCGGAATCTGTTGAAACTGAACTTTCTGCAAATTCAAGATTTTTAATCGAATTTGACAAAAAAATAATCGCGCCGGGAAAACAAAATATATTATTGGTGAACTTTGGCGTCAACTCAACTAATCTGTCTTATTTTGATCAGGTTAAGCCGACCCTAAAAGAAAGCCATAATATTTCTCTCGGCTATCAGCTTTTTTTGAAAGAAATTCGTGTCAATACTGATACGGATGAAAAAAAAGCTTCGGAAATTCTTAAAACTTATACGGCCGGTCATCCTTCCAGCTATCCTGTTGAAACGATTATCGCCCCGCTTCTAAAAGAATTTGTTTCCGAAATAAAAAGATTTATCAGCGCGAAAAAGCCTTCATCTTTATTATTTATTGGCAATATTGCTTATTTCCCCGGGTTGATATCTTTAATTCAAAAGGAACTGGCAATACCATCAGTTTTGCTCAATCCTTACTCCTTTATAAAAAAATCGCCATTAGTTGATGGTTTGAGTCAAGAACTTCCGTTTTTTATATCCACTTTTGGCGGTAATTTAAGATGAAAAAAACAAAAATCAATCTCATCATCAACCGAGAGGATTACCAAAAGTATGAAAATTATTTTGCTCTCTTAAGAAACTTTATTATTGGTTTAACGGTGGTTTTTTTTGCCCTTTTTTTTACGTTTTTTTTTATATTAAGTAATTTGGGAGGTAAAGAAGATCAGTTGAATTTGAGAAAAAAAACTTTGCTGCAAATTTTAAGACAACAAACTAATGATGAAGCAAAAATTAATTACATTGAAAAAAAATACGATGATTTAAACACTTATTTAAAAGATGACGCTTATTCATCTCCTTATTACTCTTTATTAAACTCCGCCTTAACTGAAAGCACAGAATCAGCCTCTTTGAAATCTTTTAACATTAATAAGGATAGGGAAGTCAATTTTACAATCACTTTTTCTGATTTCAATCAATTAAGAGACTTTTTCCGTTTTATTGAATCGGAAGCATTTTTGAAAAATTTCGAGGCCATTTCTTTAAAAAGTTTCTCGGTAATCGGAGCGACTTTAGATACAAAGGAAAATTATGAGTTAAGTTTTACCGGAAAGTTCTTCCCGCTAAAACGTGATTTCTCTTTAAAATGAAGCTAAAAATTAAACCATATTTGTTGCGGCTAGTCAAAGAAAATATTGTTTATATCTTTAGTCTTTTTTTTCTTTTTATTTTGATTGTAATTGTGATTAAGACGGGTTTTGACAAAATAACAGATTCCAATTCAAAAATAAAAACATTAACGAATGAGGTAAATAGTTTGCAGTCAAAAGCAGCTTTTTTTCAGGAGACAATTCCTGATACGGCGAAATTGGACGAAGACGTAAAACTTTTGAATTTGCTCATTCCGAATATCGAAGATTATTTTTCTATAATTTATTCTTTGGAGACGCTGTCTCAAAAAACAGGTTTTAATGTTGTCGGTTATTCTGTAAGTATCGGCAAATCAACACCCAATAAATTAAGACTATCAGTTACAGGGCTGGGGGACAGCACTTCTTTTATGAAGTTTTTAGACGAATATAATTTTTCCGGTAGCCGGCTTATCACATCGGATAAAATTGAACTAAACCCTCAACTGACAGGCGCTATTAAAATCGACCTAACTTTCTACAATAAAAGTACTTCGACAACAAATACCGATATTACCCCCAATAAGAAAATTTTCCAGGAATTGGAGGCAATTAAACAGAAAGTCAATTTTGATTTTTCCCAAAATGTGCAGGAAAATCAGGACCTCAGCTATCCAAAGAAGAGCAATCCCTTTTAAGAACGGTTGTGTTTGAGAAGTTTTCTCAACCCTTCAGAAATAATGGCGCCCTTGTCGAGCCAAAAATCAAACCTGTCTTTTTTTAATTTGAAAAGGGCCGGTTCGGTCATCGGGTCATATTTGCCGACTTCCTCAATATAGCTGCCATTAGCTTTGTAGCGCTTGTTAACAACGACAATTCTGTAAGCTGGTTTGCCTTTTTTTCCAATTCGGTACAATCTTA
>JAHFKS010000012.1 GCA_023245215.1 Candidatus Microgenomates bacterium
ATTTTTTGCTGACCCTTGGCTTGTTTTTTCCTTTGCCGCGAAGAAGAGGGAATCGTTTGACCATTCTGCCCTGTCCGCCTTCAAAGTGAAGAGGGACGGTTTCCCTGGCTTTTTGGTGGCGCGTGGTCCCCCGGCCTGATTTGGATCCTTTACCGCTGCCCAGACCGCGCCCCAGTCTCTTTTTTTTGTTGAAGGAAATTTTTGGAAGAGTACTCAAAAAGTCTGTCATATTTTCTTGAACATTTGTAATGCTTTAATTACCGCATAAGTATTGACGACCTGGTTTCGGGAACGGATTATTTTTCCCGAAGCATTTTCGATTCCGGCCAAATCAAGCAAGACTCTCGTCACGCTTCCTACTTTTAAACCAGTTCCTTCCGGAGCCGGCTTGAGAAGTATCCTCGCGGCTTTATATTTCAGCCGGACTTCGTGCAAAATTGTTTTGTTCCTGATGGGAACAATTATCATGTGTTTTTTTGCATAAGTAATCGCTTTTTGGATAGCCGGAGGCACTTCCTGACCTCTCCCTAAACCAATTCCCACCTTGCCTTTTTTGTCGCCGACGGCGACCAAGGCGGAAAAAGTCACATAATTTCCACCAGTGACTTTTTTGGAAACACGGCGGATTAGAAGAACTTTCTCTTCATATTGTTTTGGCTCCTGGTTTCTTTGTGGCATCATATTTTTATTCCTCCTTCGCGCAATCCTTCGGCTAAATTTTTAATTCTTCCTTTATAGATGTAAATATTCCTGTCAAAAACCGCTTCGTTGACTTTTTTTTCTTTCAAGGCTTTTGCCAAAGACTGCCCTACCAGTTTGGCTTCATCATTTTTCTTCGTTTTGACATGAGCCTTGTCCTTGCCCAAGGTCAGGCTTGAAAAAGCGGCAACTGTTGTTCGTTTTTCATCATTAATGGCTTGGGCATAAATAAAGCGGTTAGACCTGAAAACTGAAATCCTCGGTCGTTTTTCCGTACCGTTGATTCTCGCGCTTACGCGCCTCTTTTTTCTAGTTTTTTTATTTAAATTGACTTTTGGCATAGTTTAAGCGGGCGCTCCGGCGGCTTTGGCTTTTTTACCCGGTTTAATTCTTAATTTTTCTCCTTCGTATTGAATGCCTTTGCCTTTATAGACATCGGGTTTTTTCAATATCTTTATTTGGTAGGCGATTTCGCCGACAAGCTGTTTGTCATAACCCGACACAACTGCTATATTTGTTCCTTCAACTTTAAATTTTATTCCGGGTACTTTTTTAAAAACAACCGGATGGGAATAGCCTACTTTAAAAACCAAGTCTTCTTTGTCCAGTTTGACTGTAAAACCGGTTCCGACTACTTTAAGCCTTTTTTCCCACATTTTCTGGACGCCGATGACGGCATTGTCTATAAGCTGGCGGTAAAGCCCGTGTATCGACTTGGTCTTTTTCTCGTCGTCGCTCCTCTTTACCGTTAAATGATTTTCTTCCCTGACTACTTCCAACTTATCAGGAACAACGATTGTCATTTCGCCTTCCGGACCCTTGACATTAACCTTTTTTTTATCGATTGTCACGGTCACTGGCTGGGGAACTTCGATATTTTTCTGGCCTATTTTTGACATAATTACCAAATATTAAATAACAACTCTCCTCCCAATTTTTTGGCTCTTGCTTCTTTATTAGTAACGATACCTTTTGGAGACGACAGGATAGAATAGCCGTAGCCGCTCAAAACCGGTTTTAAATCTCTATAAGAAACGTAATAGCGACTGCCGGGTTTGGAGAATATCTTTACATCCGTCATCGCCGGCTGTCCATTCTCGTAAAGCAATTCTATATTTATTTCTTTGAAATTTTCTTTGCCGACTTTATAGCCTTTGATGAACTTAAGTTCGGTTAATTTTTTCAGGATTTCTTCCCTGAATCGGCTGTTCGGTGACAGGATTGATTCTTTCCTGGCCATATAGCCGTTTTTAATTCGAATTATCAAATCGTTTATTGCGTTTTCCATATGATTAGGTTGCCTCAACTATTTTCTTGGTCACTTTTCCGTGACTTCTAAAGGTGCGCGTCGGAGAAAACTCTCCCAAACGGTGACCCACCATAGTTTCCGAAATGAAAATTTCTATAAATTTTCTGCCGTTATGAACCGCCAGGTTGTGGCCGACAAATTCCGGCGGAATCTGCGAATCCCGAGACCACGTCTTGATCGGGTCATTGGAACTGCCTTCTTTCTGCTTCATGACTTTTTTCAAAAGTTTTTCGTCGATGTATGGACCTTTTTTTAATGATCTGCTCATATTACCAGGAAATTTTTTTAACTCCGGGGATTTCCCCGTTTAAAGCTTTTTCTCTAAAACAAATCCGGCACATTCCAAACCGCCTCATATATCCGCGCGCCCGGCCGCAGAAAGGGCAGCGGTTCCTATAGCGGATCTGGTATTTTTGTTTTTTTCTGAACTTTACTTCGTCTGATGTCTTAGCCATATTATTTTTTGAACGGAATACCTAATAACTCAAACAGCTTCTTGCCATTTTCATGGCTCCTCGCATTGGTGACGGCTGTCACTTCGAGGCCTCTTATTTTATCAATTTTATCAAACTCAATCTCGGGAAAAAGCGTCTGCTCGGAAAAACCAATATTTAGATTGCCGTTTTGGTCGACATTTTTCTCGGCGATTCCCCGGAAATCTCTCAAACGGGGAATGATAATTTTGACCAGTTTTTCCAAGAAACTATCCATTTTTTTACCCCTCAATGTTACCTTGACACCTATAGGAAATCCTTTTCTCAATTTAAAAGCCGAAACTGATATCCTCGCTTTAGTGACGACTGGCTTCTGACCGGTAATAAGTGACATCTGTTCTTTAATTTTTTCTATAACTCCCTTATTGACGGTCGCTTCACCGGCGCCGACGTTGACCACTATTTTTACAACTTTGGGAACCGCCATCACGTTGGTGATTTTCAGGTCAGCCATCAATTTTTTCCTGATTTCCTGATTGTAATAATCTTTTAGTGTCATATTAGATTTTGCTGTCGCATTTTTTACAAATTCTGTATTTTTTGTCTTTTTCGAGCTTGTAGCCTACCCTGGCGGCCTTTCCGCACTTCGGGCAGATTAGGGCAACTTTGGAAATTGCAATCGGTCGGGGAACATCGATAATCCCTCCCTGGGGCTGCTGGTCGTTTTTCTTCAGGTGCCTCTTGTAAAGGTTTACTCCCTGGACCAATATTTTCCCAGACTTTATATAAGCTTTTTCGACTACACCTTCGCGGCCTTTGTCTTTGCCTGCCGTCACTCTGATTTTGTCGCCTTTTTTGATTTTCATATTAATATATTTCCTCTGCCAAACTGGCAATCTTGGCAAATCCATTTTCTTTGATTTCTTTGGCTATCGGCCCGAAAATCCTTGTCCCCTTCGGGTCTTTGACATCCTTGCCGGCTAAAATAACACAAGCATTGTCGTCAAATCTTATATAACTCCCGTCTTTCCTTCTTTTCTCTTTTCTCGTTCTCACTATTACCGCCGGCAGGACTTCGCCTTGTTTGACAGCGGCGTAGGGAATCGCATGGCGTACTGTAACGTTGATTATTTCTCCGAGATAAGCATAATGGCGGTTGCCTTTTCCAGCCATACCGATCATCGAGACTTTCTTGGCCCCGGTATTGTCGGCAACGTTTAAGATTGATCTTATTTGCAACATGTTATTCTTTTAACTTTTCAGCGACGATAAAATGTTTGTCTTTGGAGATCGGATTTGTTTCCTCGATCTTCACCATATCGCCAACTTTTAATTCAATATTTTCAACGTGCGCCTTATACTTCTTATGGCGGATAATGACTTTTCTATACCTGGCGTGTGTCAGTTTTCTCTCAACTTTGACCACAGCGGTTTTTTGCATTTTTAAAGAAACTATTTCTCCTATTAGCGTTTTTTTCATATTTTTTTAGCTTGCAAATTTTCAACTTCTTTTTTCTCGTTTAAAACAGTCAATAAAACCGCCAGCTGCTTCCTTTTTTTTGCCTGCAAATTGCTGTCTTTTGCCGGCGCGGCTTTTTCCGTCAATCTAAACTTGGAAAGCTCTTCATTCAATAAAATCAGCTGTTTTTCCAGTTCTTTAACCGTCTTTTCCTTAAATTCTTTGGCTTGTTTTCTCATGTTGATTTGGTGACAACTTTTGTTTTGACAGAAAGTTTTGAGGAAACGTTCCTCAGCACCTCTAAACTTTCGTCTTTGCTCAAACCGTCGATTTCAAATAATACTCGGCCCGGCGTCACCGAAGCGACAAAAAAAGCCACGTCTCCTTTTCCAGAGCCCATTGTCACTTCCGGAGGCTTTTTAGTATATGGTTTGTCGGGAAAAATTCTTATCCAGAATTTGCCGAATTTTTTGGTCGCACGGGCGAAAACCACTCTCGATGCTTCGATTTCTTTGTCTTTAATCCAGCCGGTAACCACTGTTTTCAGGCCGTAATTGCCGAAATTCAGCTTATCGCCTTTGGTGGCGAGCCTTTTCCAGATTCCTCTGAATTGCTTTCTGTATTTTTGTCTTTTTGGTGCCAACATAGTTATTTACACAGCCAAACTTTTACTCCTATATATCCTGATTTCGTCAGGGCCGGATAACGGACAAAGTCGATTTCTTCTCTGATCGTCGATGTAGGGATTGATCCCTGGAAATATTTTTCCCGCCTGGAAATCTCTGCACCGGCGATTCTTCCCCCTAATTGGATCTTAATTCCTTTGCCGCCGGCTTCCATGACGCGGTTCATGGCGTTATGAACTACTGAACGGTGTGGGAAATTTCTCACTAACTTCTCGGCGACCGATTGAGCGACGAAATAAGCGCTCAAATAGGGTTTTTTTACCGGTTCAATTTTTATGTCGAGCTTTGATTCCTTGCCTTGTTCCGCTCCTTTTAAAAATACGGCAATATATTTTTTGATATCCTCCAACCCTTTTCCACCCCGTCCGATGATCATTCCCGGCTTGACTGAATAGATAATTAATGTAATTTTATTAATAGCTCTTTCTATATCAATCTGTGTCGTTGAGGCAAAAGCCAGCTTATCCATCAATGTTTTCCTTATACTTATATCAGATTTTAGAGCCTCACGATAAGCCCGTTTATTGGAAAAAAACCATCGTGAATTCCAGTTATAGATGACTCCCAATCTCAATCCTTTTGGATTAACTTTTTGTCCCATTTATTTCCTTCTTAATTTCTAATTTTGGTTTTGTCTTTGCTACTAATACGATTTTAATATGGCTTTTTCTCTTCACAACCGGTTTGGGTGATCCTCTTGAACCCGGGCGGTATCTTTTCAATCTCTGTCCTTCTTCAATCGTCAAGACCTTAAAGTCTAACAAATCATCGCTAACTTTCAAGCTCAGTTTGGCATTGCTGATGGCCGATTTGACAGCCTGGTATAAAATCCGGGCTGCTTTCTGTCTGCCGTAAAAAAGATGCTCCATGGCGTTGCTCGGGCTCATCTTTTTTACCGATGAAAGATAAAACCTCAATTTCTTGGGCGGAATGGCGATATTTTTTAAATATGTTCTAGATTCTTCCATAGTTATTTTCTCCTTTGAACCAATAAATGATTACTCCAGTGTTTTTTTCTTCTTGTTCTGGTGCCGCGGGCTGACTTACCCCATGGCGTTTTCGGGTGCATTCCCTCACCGCTTCTGCCTTCTCCACCTCCGTGCGGATGGCTGCGCGGATTTTGAGCTGTTCCGCGTACTGTCGGCCTGATACCCATCAAGATTTTTCTTCCAGCGCGGCCGATAATCTCGTCTTTATGTTCAATGTTGCCCACCTTGCCCACAGTCGCCCAACAGTCGTTCAAAAACCTCTTTATCTCTCCTGACTGAAGCTTTAACTGGGTATATTTATCTTCATGAGCCACGACCGCCGCCGAAGTTCCGGCGCTTCTCGCCATTTGACCGCCTTTTCCCGGATACATTTCGATATTATGGACCGAGACTCCTATAGGAATATTTTTTAAAGGCAGAGCGTTGCCGTTTTTTATATCTACCTTAAGACCGGCCATCACTTTGTCTCCAGGTTTTAATTCATGAGGCTGAATAATATATTTCAATTCCCCGTCTTTATATTTAATCAAGGCAAGGAAAGCATTGCGGTTCGGGTCTTTTTCTATTCTGACCACTTCTCCCACGACATCCCGTTTTTCCCTCTTAAAATCGACCTCGCGGTAAAATCTTTTCTGCCTGCCGCCCTGGTGGCGGACGCTGATAGTACCGCTATTGTCCCGTCCTGAATGTTTTTTCAGGATGGTAATTAAACTTTTTTCTGGTTTGTGATTAAATCTCATAGTTTATGCTTGCGGGAATAAGTCTATCTTCCCTTCTTTTAATTTGATATAGGCGATCTTTCTATCTGGCAATTTTTTTGTCACCATTTTCCGGCCCGACCTTTTTGATTTTCCTTTTCTGATCAATATCCTTACCGAACTGACTTTGACTTTATATATTTTTTCCAAAACCGTTTTTATCTGTGGTTTTTTTGCTTTCAAATTAACTGAGAACATATAAACCTGGTTTTTTGCCAGATCGGTGGCTTTTTCCGTCAATACCGGATTGATAATTACTTCTTTAATGTTCATTTTTCAAAAAATAACTTTTAAGAACTTCTACTGCGCTTTCAAAAAAAACCAGCTTTGAGCAATTTAAGATTTGAAAAATATTCAATGACTGGAGGTCGACAAAATCTACGCCGTTGATATTCCGGCTCGCCAGAACAAAATTATTTTTTTCCATCTTCGGCAGAACAAACATAATCTTTTTACCGGTCAGCTTCATGTTTTCCAAAAAACCGGCAATCAGCTTCGTCTTCGCCTCTATCTTTAAAACATTGTCTTCAATGCCGAAAATGTTTTTTTCTTTAAGTTTTAAAGTCAGAGCGGAAAAAAAAGCCTGCCTCTTTTGTTTTTTATTAATTTTCAAAGAATAGTCACGGGGCTGCGGGCCGCCGACTACACCGCCGCCGACAAATATCGGGGCTTTTATGCTTCCGTGCCGCGCCTTGCCTGTTCCTTTTTGGCGGTAGATTTTTCTGGTTGAACCAATCACCTGACCCCTTGTTTTTGTCGAAGCAGTCCCCTGCCTCTGATTAAATTGGTAAACTCGCAAAGCCTGGGCCAAAAGTGGTTTATTGACTTTGACTCCAAAAGCCTGGCTAGGCATCTCCAACTCTCCTTTTTCTTTTCCTTTGATATCATAAACCAGCACGGCAAGACCTGACGTTTTTTTGGAAACTGATTGTTCTGTTTTTTTTGCTGTTGGCATAGTTAATTTTTCACCTCTAATAATCCGCCTTTATAACCTGGCACTAAACCTTTGACAACTAAACCGTCTTCTTTGACTTCTATAACTTCCAGTCCTTTAACCGATACTCTGTCATTGCCCATTCTTCCCGCCATCCGTTTTCCTCTGAAAACTCTTCCCGGAGTCGTAGTCATTCCGATAGATCCGGGCGCTCTTTCGCTATGAGATTGTCCGTGGGTCCGCGGGCCGCCTTTGAAATGATGCCTCTTGACTGCCCCTTGGAAGCCTTTTCCTTTTGAAATTCCGGTAACGGTGACTTTTTCTCCCTTTTTAAAAAAAACCGTTGGCTTAATCTGTTCGCCAACGTATATCTTTATCGCTCCTACTTCGACTCCCATCTTTCCGGTTTCTTCGACCGGCTTGACTGAGTCTTTGTAATGCTCCAACCTGAATTCCCGTAAAAAACGAAGCGGGGTCTTTATCCCCGCTTTTTCTAGTTCTCCTTGAACCGGTCTTTTGATATTTTTAATCTGACCGAATCCAAGCTTGACACTAAAGTATCCGTGCTTGGACGGAGTTTTTACAGCGGTAAGCCAACAAGAATCTGTTTTTATAAAAGTAGTCGGGACTCTTTCTCCCGCTTCGTTGAATGTTTGTGATTGAGTAGATTTTGATCCTATTATAAAAGCTGGCATATTATTTGGCAAAAAAAATAGCCCCAGATTGGGGCTACGATCCAATCCGGAAAATATTAATCCTTTGCTCCCGCACAAAGAATAATTAACATGTAGACAAATTATATACTATGAATTTGTGATGGTCAAATGAATTTTACATCTTCACTTCGACCTCAACACCAGCCGGAAGTTCCAAGTGCATTAGAGAATCGATTGTCTGGTTAGTTGGATTGACAATATCAATAAGCCTTTTGTGGATTTTCATGCCGAAATGCTCGCGCGCATTTTTATCAATAAAGGAAGCTTTGTTTACGACATAGATTTCTGTTTTCGTCGGCAGAGGAATCGGGCCAATAATCGAAGCACCCGTTCTGATTGCCGTGTCGACAATCTTTTGACAGGTCTCGTCGATCAATCTATGATCGTATGATTTAAGTCTAATCCTTATTCTTCCTTTCGGCATATTAAGGTGCAAAAACTTGGCTTATTTAATTATCTTTGTGACTACTCCGGCTCCGACTGTATGCCCGCCTTCTCTTATGGCAAATTTCAGTCCTTCTTCCATCGCCACTGGGTAGATTAGTTTAGCGGAAACTTTGACGTTGTCTCCCGGCATAACCATTTCTACTCCGGCTGGAAGAGTAACCTCTCCGGTGATATCGGTGGTTTTAATATAGAACTGCGGTCGGTAACCTTTGAAAAACGGCGTATGACGGCCTCCTTCTTCTTTAGTAAGGACGTAAACTTCAGCCTCGAACTCAGTGTGGGGTGTAATCGAGCCTGGTTTGGCAACCACCTGGCCTCTCAATACATCATCTTTTTCCACTCCCCGGAGCAAAAGACCGACGTTGTCGCCGGCGCGGGCCTCGTCCAGCGTTTTTCTGAACATCTCGACACCCGTGATGACTGTCTTTTTGGTCGCTTTGATTCCGATTATTTCGACTTCTTCGTTGACCTTGGCAACGCCTCTTTCCACTCTTCCGGTGACGACTGTGCCTCTTCCGGAAATCGTGAAAACGTCTTCTACCGGCATCAAAAACGGCTGGTCGACAGGTCTCACTGGTTCGGGAACGTATTCGTCTACCTTGGCCATCAAATCTTCGATGGCTTTTATAGATTCCGGATCATCCTGCAGAGCTTTAAGGGCGCTTCCTCTTATGATTGGGATTTCGTCTCCCGGAAATTTGTATTTTTTTAACAAATCTCTGACTTCCATTTCCACCAGGTCAAGAATTTCTTTGTCGGCAACCATGTCGACTTTATTCAAAAAGACGACAATGGCCGGAACGTTTACCTGCCTAGCCAGAAGAATATGTTCTCTTGTCTGAGGCATTGGGCCGTCCGGAGCTGATACGACTAAAATGGCTCCGTCCATTTGGGCGGCTCCAGTAATCATATTCTTGATGTAATCTGCGTGGCCTGGAGCATCAATATGAGCATAGTGCCTTTTATCGGTCTCATATTCACTGTGATGCAAGTTGATGGTGACACCGCGGGCTCTTTCTTCCGGAGCCTTGTCAATGTCTTCATATTTCAAAAACTTTGCCTGACCTTTTTTTGACAAAACGTAGTGAATTGCTGACGTGAGAGTAGTTTTACCATGGTCAACGTGTCCAATGGTACCAATGTTCAAGTGTGGCTTGTTTCGTTGAAATGTACCTTCTGCCATATTAAATTAAATAAAATAATTAATAACAAATAAAAGAAAGCCCGTTAAATTACGAAGGCTAATTTTCTTTTTATTTGTTTTTATGATAAAGGCAACTGGTCAAAAAGTCAAGAACAATTTTGTGATAAAATGTAACAATGCTAAATGACGAACAGAAAAAGGCGGTTGAATTCAACCAGGGACCGCTCCTGATTATCGCCGGAGCCGGGACCGGAAAGACTACAGTCATTGTCGAAAAAATAAAACATCTTCTCAAAAAAAAACTGGCTAAACCAGAAGAAATTCTCGCCCTGACATTTACGGAAAAAGCCGCGTTTGAAATGGAAGAGCGCGTAGACCGCGAAATACCCTACGGATATTTTCAGATGTGGATTTCGACTTTCCATGCTTTTGCCGACCAGATATTAAAAGAAGAAGCGGCCCATATCGGCTTGACTCCCGGATTCCGACTGATGACCGAAGCGGAAACGATTATCTTTCTCCGCCGCAATCTGTTTTTGTTCGACCTAAAATACTTTTCCCCCCTTGGCAACCCGGAAAAATTCCTCCAGGCGCTTCTCGACCATTTTTCAAGATTAAGAGATGAAGATGTATCGCCAGAAGAATATCTGAAATGGGCAAGCAATCGTCATTCTGGGGAGCGAGGCGAGCAAACCGGAATGACGGAAAAAATCGAAAACGAGAAATATTTAGAGCTGGCCAATGCCTATAAAACTTATCAGGCTTTGAAAACAAAAGAAGGCCTATTTGATTTTTCCGACTTAATATTTTACTTATTAAAGCTTTTCCGCGAAAGAAAAAACGTTTTAAAAAAATACCAGGAAAAATTCAAATACGTCTTAATAGACGAATTCCAGGATACCAACATTGCCCAATACAATTTTATAAAACTCATTGCTCCGGCGATGGCCAATCCAAGACTGACTGTCGTCGGCGACGATTCACAGGCGATCTATAAATTCCGGGGTGCTTCTGTTTCCAACATAATGGCATTCATGAAAGACTATCCAAAGGCAAAACAAATTACTTTGAAAAATAACTACCGTTCCAACCAAACAATCCTAGACAAAAGCCACCAGCTGATAAAAAATAATGACCCTGATACTCTCGAGGCAAAGCTGGGAATTTCAAAAAACTTAAAAGCCCAAAAACCAGACGATAAAAACGCCGTTAATTTTTTTTGGGCGGAAAAAGCCGAAGAAGAGGCTGATTTCGTCGTCAAACAAATTATTAGTTTGAAAAAAAATTACCAGTATTCTGACTTTGCCATTCTCTGTCGGGCCAATAACCATTCCGATTCTTTTATCCGGGCTCTAGCCCGCGCTTCTATCCCTTATCAATTTTTGGGTCCCGGGCTACTCCTTAAACAACCTGAAGTGAAAGATTTAATCGCCTACCTGAAAGTTTTGTACAACGTCGAGGACTCTGTTTCTTTTTACCGGGTTTTGGCAATGGACATTTTTGCCTTGGACGCCAAAGACCTGAATTATCTTCTTGCCTTTTCCAAAAAGACCAACCTGTTTCTCTTCCAAGCGGCCGAGGTCTATCTTTCTTTTTTTGAAAATGAACTTTATAAAACCGATTTTGAAATTTACAAAAAACATCTGCCGTTTATGAGCCAACAAACCCGTAACCAGCTTTTCTTTATCTATAAGATGATGAAAAAACATTTTGCCTTGATAAAAAAAGAAACCGCCGGACAGATCCTCTACTACTTTCTGGAGGAAACAAAATATCTCAATAAACTGGTCGCTTACAAAACTGAGAAAGAAGAAAAAATCGCGCTCAACGTCTCCAAATTTTTCAACCGGCTGAAAAGCTTTGAGGCGGAACACGAAGACGCTTCGGTTTTTGCCGTGGTCGATTTTCTTGAGATGAGTATGGAGCTGGGCGAATCTCCAATCGTTTCCAAAACCGACATTGCCTCTTATAATGCCGTCAACATTCTGACTACCCATTCTGCCAAGGGCCTTGAGTTTCCCGTGGTTTTTTTAGTCAATTTAACGCGCGGGCGCTTCCCCACCAACCAAAAAAAAGAAGCCATACCTATCCCGGATAATCTGATTAAAGAGACTCTACCGGAAGGCGACTACCACCTCGAAGAGGAACGACGTCTTTTTTACGTCGGGCTAACCCGCGCAAAAGATAAAGTTTTTTTGACGGCGTCCCGTTTTTACGGAGAAGGAATCCGCCAGCAGAAAATCTCGCCGTTTGCCGTGGAAACTTTAGGGGAGCAGTATATTAAAAAATATGAGGCCGCAAAAAAAGATGAAAAACAACAGCTGTCAATTTTTGACTTTAAAAAACCCGAAGAAACAACCGCCAAAGTTTTGTTGAATAAAAATCTTTTTTCCTATACCCAGCTCGAGTCCTATGACCGCTGCCCGCTACAATATAAGTACCAGTTTATCCTAAAAGTCCCGACCACTCCGTCGGCGGCCCTGACATTCGGAGATACTATTCATAAAACCCTTCAAGCTTTTTATCAGGAATTTTTTGACAACAAAAATATCGGGGAAAAAGAAATCCTGAATATTTTCAAAAATAATTGGAGTCCTTTGGGTTACACATCAGCCGCCCACGAAGCCAGGATGAAAAAAGAAGGTGAAATAATGCTCAAAAAATTCTTGGTTAAATTCCACCAGCCCAACATCAAGGTCGTAGATTTGGAAAAGCTGTTCAGGATAAAAATCGACCAGGAGACTTCTGTAGTCGGAAAGATCGACCGCGTCGACGACCTCGGTGACGGAAACATTGAAATCATCGATTACAAAACCGGGAAAATACCCGACGAAAAAACTTTAAAAAAAAGCTTCCAGCTTTCCATATATGCTTTGGCGGCGACTGACCCGGGACTTTATAGGAAAAAAGTCAATCAGGTGCGCCTGACTTTTTATTATCTGCAGAACCCGGAAAAAATTTCCCTGACGAGAACCCAGGAAGATATAGACGGAGTAAAAAGAGATATTTTGAAAAAAGCCGGAGAAATCAGATCCAGCCGCTTTGAACCCAAAGTAGGCCCGTGGTGCGATTTCTGCCCTTTCAGAATGATCTGCGAAGCCTGGCAGTAATACTATTGTATAATATCAACATGACGAAACAGATTATCAGATCAAGGTTTTTTCAAAGACTCCTGGAAATTATCGTTCCCATCGGAAGCTGGTTTTTCATCACCCTTCCGCTCTGGCTGTCCCCTTTCCACCCGGCCCTAGTTGCTTATTTTATAATCGCCTTTGATCTTTATTTTTTTTACAAATCACTAATTACTGCTTATTCGGCCGTCGTTTCTTACAGTGAAATCCTGTTTCACTCAAAAATAAATTATCAAAAAAAAGTCAAGAGTTTAAAGGAAGCCTCATCCCTTAATCACTTTATCATCGTTCCCAATTTCAAGGAGCCTTTGCACAAGCTTGATTCAACTATCAACTCTTTTGTGAAAAACGACTATCCTTATAAAAATATTTACTTGGTCCTGGCTTTTGAAAAACGGGAAGAAGAAGCGCTTAAGAAAAGTGATTTTTTGGTAAATAAATACAGAAGTTTTTTTAAAGATATTTTAATCACCTACCACCCCGACCTTGCCCATGAAGAACCTGGCAAGGCAAGCAACCAGACCTACAGCGCCAAAGTTGTCGACCGGTATGTTATAAAAGCAGGATTAAAAAGGGAAAATGTCATAATCACAATTTGCGACGCCGACAGCTACCTGCCGACAAATTATTTTTCCTACCTCTCCTTTACATTTTTGAAAGACCCAAACCGCAACTATCATTTTTACTGGGCGCCGGTTTTGCTTTACAATAATTTTTGGAAGCTGCCGCTGTTTGTCAGGATTCAAGCAACTCTTTCTTCGATATTGCGCCTGGCATTCCTGTCTCAAAAGGATAACCTCATCCAGGTTTCCACATATTCGACCAACCTCTGGCTTTTGAAAACAATAAAGTTTTGGGATGTCGACATTATCCCTGAAGACTGGCACATTTTCTTCCAGGCTTTTTTTACTTTCAGCGATAAAGTAAAAACGATTCCTCTTTTTACTATTGTCAACGGCGACGCCGTCTACTCGGGCGCCACTTTAAAAACATTCGCCAACCGCTATGAGCAGGAAAAAAGGTGGGCCTGGGGCGTGAGCGATGTCGGGTACATCCTTAAGAAGTTTTTCCAAACACCAAACGTAGACTTTTGGTTGAAATTCAGAAAAATAATGTTCGTCATGGAAACACATCTTTTTTGGCCGGTATCATTTTTCATCCTGACAATCAGCGCCTCCATCCCTCCTTTAATCAACCCGATATTCAAAAGGACCGTCCTCGGTTTCCTGCTACCAAAATTGTCAGCCCTGATTTTAACCTTGTCTTCGGCAATGCTTATTCTCTATATTTATTTAGACATAAAAATTCGCCAGCGAGTCAATATGAAAACCCACCTTTTTAATGTACCATTACTCCTGGTCCAATGGTACTTACTGCCTATAGTCTCTTTCTTTTTTTCATCCCTCCCGGCTCTCGACGCCCACACAAGAATTTTATTGGGAAAAAAATTAAAATATAAAGTAACGGAAAAAATCTAACTATGATCCAGTTTCTTTTTACCAAAACACCTCTGGTATTCCTCGTTCAAAACTTCTGGCGCGATGAAGCTTTCTCTTACTTTATGGCGAAAAAAAATCTTTGGGACATAATGGTTTATTCGGCCCGCGACTTCAGCCCGCCCCTTTACCATCTCGTTCTCCATTTTTGGATAAAAGCTTTTGGTTCTTCGGAAATAGCCGTACGAAGTCTTTCGTTCTTTTTTTATTGGGCCACCGTCTATGCCGTCTCCCATTACCTGAATGACATTTTTAAGATGAAGCTGAAGAAAGCGCTATTATATACATTATTAGTAGCAGCCAACCCGCTTCTCATATACTATGCATTTGAGGCCAGGATGTATACAATGCTGGCTTTTTTCAGCGTTTTGTCGTTTTATTTTCTCTACAGAAAAAACTCCAAACTCTATCTTTTAACCGCCATACTGGGTTTATACACCCATTATTTTATGGTCTTAGTCATCGCAGGTCAATATTTGTTAATCAAATTCAGACAAAAAACCGCCCTGCTTACTTTTCTTCCCTGGCTGTTTTTTGTCGCCGTAAATAAAGGATTTTCCGTGGGTTCGTTTTGGATCCAGAATTTTCCGCTGGGCAACCTTTTCAACTTTATAGGACTGCTCTATTCCGGTTATGAAATCGAGTTTAACTTTTATGGGAAAGAGGTTGTTTTTCTTTCTTTGATACTATGGTTATTAGTCGGCTTCGGCTACTTTTATTGGAGAAAAAAATTTTCCGACCAGAAAAAACTTTTCGTCCATCTCCTCACGTGGGCAATCTTGATGCCTCTTTTTGTCGTTTTGGTTTCTTTTATCAAACCGGTATTTCTGCCAAGGTACCTTATATTTTCCACTGTCGGCCTGGTGCTCCTGCTTATTTTTTTTATCGACAGGCTGCCTTTATTGGTAAAAATTACGGCGATAGGTTTTATTTTTGCGCTAACCGTCAACTATAACCAGCTGCAAATAAGGGATAGAAGGAAAGTCGACATAAAAACGACTATCAACGAAATTAAATTCTTAGCCAAACCTGATGACGTCCTATATGTCACGAGCGAATTGGACTTTTTTACAGCTGAATATTATTTCGGCGAAAACAAGGTATATATCTGGGGGAAAAGTTATTCTGACATTCCGAGCTACGTCGGGAAAGCTTTGATCCCCAAAGACAAAGTCGTCAGCCTCCTCCCCTTTTACCCAAAAAAAGCCTTCGTCCTGACTCCCGACGGTAGCTACACCGTCAAAGCATTGTATTGATAAATTTGCTATACTCTAATTATTCTTTCGGGGTTTAGTGTGTGAATCACAATCGGATGTATACTCATCGAGTCCGGCGAAAGTCAGACATGAGTAGGTGAAACTCCTACAGCGACCGTACAGTCGGGAGGAAAGAAAGAATAAAAGTAAGATATAAAACGGGTGTTGAGGAGGAAGGGCTTCCGACAGCGCGCAGTCAAGGGGTATTGTTCGAAGCGAGCACTGGCGGGAGGGAATCCGAAACAGGACCCGTCTTAATAGATTGCTTTTGTATTTATTAATTAACCCCGAAAGGGGTATTTTTTATGGTCTTTATAATCTTGGCAGCTTTACTCTGGAGCCTCGACGGCATTTTACGCCGCGGCCTTTATTCTCTTCCTCCTACAATTGTTGTCTTTTGGGAGCACGCTTTGGGCGCCATTATTCTCCTGCCTTTTGTCTTTAAAAGTTTGAAAGAAATAAAAAAACTCAACTTGAAAGAATGGATTTCTATATTGGCAGTCAGTCTTTTTTCCGGCGCTTTGGGGACTATTTTTTACACCGCTGCCTTAGGAAAAGTTAATTTTATCCAGTTTTCCGTCGTCGTTCTCCTCCAGCAGCTGCAGCCGATATGGGCGATTATCACCGCCGCCATTGTTTTAAAAGAAAAAATTACCAGGAAGTTTATACCCTGGGCGTTTTTGGCGGTCGCCTCCTCGTATCTTGTTACCTTCAAGGATTTGCGGCTCAACTGGCAGACCGGCCAGGGAACAATTGTTGCCGCTGTTTTGGCTTTATCGGCCGGGATGATGTGGGCGGCTTCGACTTCTTTTTCCAAAATCGTTTTGAAAAAGATTTCTTTCCAGGTGGCGACTTTTTTGCGGTTTGTCCTCGCGCCCGTCTTTGCCTTGATCTTTGTTTTTTTTCTTAAACAGTCCGGACAGATAATGAAGGTAAGTCCAAGCCAGTGGACTTCCCTATTAATAATTGTTTTCTCCACTGGGCTGGTCGCTTTGCTTTTTTACTATCTGGGTTTAAGAAAAACCGAAGCCAAAGTCAGCGCCATCCTAGAACTGACCTGGCCAGTGTCGGCGATTTTCATCGACTTTCTTTATTTCAAAAACAGCCTTTCCCCGACACAGCTTATAGGTGCCTTTTTGGTCATGTTTTCGATGTATAAAGTTGCCAAACTGAAACATGGTTGAAATAATATATACGGACAAGGTCGTCCACGGATCCGGAGGCGGAAAAGCCCTTGGTTTTCCGACAATCAATTTGGATCCAGAAAAATTTATCGGTGATTTGAAGGAAGGCGTCTATTATTCTTTGGTAATTTACAAAGATAAAACTTATTTGGGGGCCTTGTATTTTGGCCCAAGATTAATTAACAAAGAAACGAAGCCTGTTTTGGAAATCCATATTTTGGATTTTGACAAAGACATCTATGGCGAGACTGTCGAGTTTATAATCGGCCAATATATTCGGGGGGTGGAAAATTTTAAGAACAAAAAAAGCTTACGGGAACAAATAAAAAAGGATATCGAGAAAATCAGATCTCTTTGAGGATTTCCTGGGGATGAATTAAAGGATTGACTTTTTCGAATTTCTTGGTTATATTTCCCTTAGGGTTAATCAAATAAGTATTTCTTAAGGTTCCCATGAAGGTTTTTCCCAAAAACTTTTTTTCTCCCCAGGCGCCGTAGGCTTTCAAGACTTCTTTGCCGGTATCCGCGAGAATCGGAAAATTCAGTTGGTATTTTTCGGCAAACTTTTTGTGGGATTCGACTGAATCTTTGGAGACGCCGAGAATGACTGCACCCTTTTTTTTAAACTCTTCAACATTATCTCTGAAACCGCAGGCTTCTTTTATGCAGCCGGGTGTGTCGTCTTTCGGATAAAAATATAGGACTACCCACTTCCCTTTGTAATCGGAGAGTTTATGAATTTTTCCTTTTTGATCCGGAAGCGAAAAATCTGGCGCTTTCATAATCGTATTTTAGCAAAGAATCTTTGGTAAAATATGGTTACTTGCCCGGTCGTCTAACGGTAGGACAACGGACTCTGAATCCGTTTATCCTCGTTCAAATCGAGGCTGGGCAACACGAAATTATCTGGCCATCTCTGCGACCATGGCCGTAAGATATTTGTAGAAACGGGTAACTGAAGGTATCAATACAGATTCCTTTACGCTATGGGCGTCTTTTATGGTAGGGCCGATAGAAAGCATTGGCATGTCTCCCCACATTTTATTAAAAAAACCTAGCTCCAATCCGCCATGCGTCTTAGATGTTTTTAATTTTCTGTTGAACAATTTTTTATAAACTTCTTTGGCAAAATCATATAAAGGCAAATCACCTGGAGGATTCCATGCTGGATATGGATCTGTATTAATAGTTGCGGCTCCATATTCATGGGCCAGTTTTGAAATACTTTGCCTAAAAGTTTCTAGCGCTTCGTCATTGGAACTTCTGCTCATTAAGTCGATTTTAACCGCTTTAGCTTCTGTTCTTACAATAGCCAAGTTGGTTGAAAGCGACGGCATTCTGCCGCCGTCAGGCTTTTGCTGCCAACCATAAACACCATGGGGGAGATCGTTTATTAACTGGGCTGCAAAATAACTCGATTTATCCGTCATCATCTCAGAACTTTGATCTTCTGCTTCCTTAAAAGAAAAGCCCAATTTTTCTTTTTTAAAGCGTTCTTTTAAAAGTCTTTTTTCTTTTCTTAAGGCAGTTCTTATCTTGGCTTCATCTTCTGGATTGATGGCGATAACTGCCTCAGCATGTGAAGGGATGGCATTTCTTACAGGCACTTCATTTTCAATTTTCCCGGCTTCAAGGGAAACAAGATTTAATTTATGTGACCCGGAAATTCTCGTAAGAGCAGAGTTGAGTTCTTTTAAGGCATTGGCTCTTTTCTTTGCTATTTCTATTCCTGAGTGGCCACCTTCTCCTCCGCTTAGTTCTATCCTCATGAGTTTTTTTCCTTGTGAGGAGATTCTTTCAATAGGCTGAGATATTAAAGAATTGCCGCCGCCGGCGCATCCGATGGTCGCTTTACCTTCATCTTCAGAATCGATATTAATTAATGCTTGATATTTAGTAAAGTCATGGTCGAACTTCATTTTTCTTACACCATCTAGTCCGGTTTCTTCGCTGACAGTAAATAATAAAGCCAGCTGGCCGTGCTCGATATTCTCATCGGCTAAAGACAATAGTGAGGAAACTCCGATGCCGTTGTCAGCGCCAAGAGTCGTCCCTTTTGCTTTGACTCTTTTTCCATCCTTTGTCACATAAGCTTGAACTCCGTTTTCTGCAGGGCTTGGTCTGCTTTTGATGTTTTCGCAGACCATATCCTGATGACCCTGTAAAATCAGCTTCGGTTTGTTTTCACAACCGCGAGAAGAAGGAATAATCATAAGGACATTTCCTGTTTCATCTCTAAAAGTTTCAACTCCTCGATTTACCCTTTCGGCTCCGAACCTCATTAAAAAATCTGTCATTGGACCTTCGTGTCCGGATTGGCGGGGAATGTGAGTTATATTAAGAAAGTGTTCCCATAAACGAAAGACTCCTGGTTCAAGTTCTTTACGCTTTTGCAGTTCTGAAGCGTTTTTAAGTTTTCTTAACCCTGCTTCTTTCATATAAAAAAGAATTATTCAGAAGTATAGCAAATATAGTTATCTTGTCAATACGCAACAAAAATAGACTAAGGAATCGGAAATCTTAGGGCGAGGGTTTTGACTTCGCTCCTAATCTTTTTGACTTCCGGATTGCTCGCCATTTCTTTTTCAAACCTGGCGATGTATTCCTTTCTTTCTTCCTTTTTGGCTGGCAGCCGGTACCGCTTTAAAAGCTCGATTACTTCCAGGATTTTAGAAGCTATAAATTTCATCTCTTTTTCCTTCATTCCTCGAGTTGTTGACGCCGGAGTCCCCATCCTTATCCCAGACGGATAAAAAGGCGAGGAAGTTTCGTCCGGGACGGTATTTTTATTCATCGTCAGGCCAACCATATCCAGGGCTTTCTGGACAAATATCCCGGCTCCGGGACCGAGAACTGTCGTCAAATTAACCAGGATTAAATGGTTCTCGCTGCCGCCGCCTACTAATTTTAGACCGCCCTTCATTAAGGCATCGGCTAAGGCTCTGGAATTTTTGACAATCTGAGTGCTGTACTTTTTGAATGACGGCTGGGCGACTTCGTATAAAGCAATGGCAATCCCAGCAGTGGTATTATCGTGCGGGCCTCCCTGCAATCCGGGAAATACCGCTTTATTGATTTTGTCTCCGAGCGCCGGATCTTTTTTCAAACCCTTAGCCGTCACCATAATCATCGCGCCTCTCGGACCTCTTAAAGTTTTGTGGGTCGTCGTCGTGACGATGTGGACATAAGGAACCGGCGACGGATGGACTCCGCCGGCAATCAAACCGGCGACATGGGCGATATCAGCCGCCAAATATGCTCCGACTTCATCGGCGATTTCGGCAAACTTTTTGTAGTCAAACTTCAAAGGATAGGCTGTCGCCCCGACCCAAATCAGTTTAGGTCTGTGTTCAAGAGCCAGGCGCCGGATTTCTTTGTAATCAAACAGGTCTTCTTTTTTATAAACGCCTTCTTTTTTCAGCCCGTACTGCGCAGTTTTGTAGTAAATGCCTGTTGCAGAAACGACGTGGCCGTGGGTCAGATGGCCTCCGGCAATCAGGGCCTGCCCCATCAAGGTGTCTCCCGGACGGCAGGTAGCCAGGCAAACGGCCAGGTTGGCCGGGCTCCCCGAATAAGGCTGAACATTGGCAAACGGCACTTTGAATAATTTTTTTGCCCTGTCGATGGCTATAAGTTCGACAGAATCTACGTTTTCATTGCCACCATAATACCTTTTCTTCGGATAGCCTTCAGAATATTTATTGACAAAATATGAAGATAGAACTTTACGGACATGGGCCGAAGCATAATTTTCCGAAGGAATCAGCTCGATCCCCTCTTTCTGTCTTTTTTCTTCTTTCTTCACCAAGTTGTAAATCTGTGTGTCTTTCATGTAAGTATTTAAAATTAATAATAAAAAAGTCGAAGCCGGATTAAGTAGATTATGTCATTTCAAGGTCTATAATAAACAAACTAATATCTGATTGCAAGAGAAAAAAACGGTGTCGAACGAAATTCTCTGTTTAAAGTATAATATATACTGATTATGCTCAATCTTTTAATCGCCGGCGACGTTATCATGATCGCCAGTTTCATTTTCAAATTCAACTCCCTTCCACCACAGCTGCCTCTTTTTTACAGCCACGCCTGGGGCGAAACCCAGCTAGGCGACACCTGGATGATTTTCTTAATCCCCCTTTTATTGAATTTGCTTTATTTTGGCAACGGCTATATCTATAGAAGGTTTTTTTCCGGAAATGAGTTTATAAAAAAAATATTCGACTACCTGATGACTTTTCTGATTATCGGCTTTACCCTTATTTTTGTTAAGATAATTTTCTTGGTTTCCTAAATCAACTATGATTTTAATATTTTTATTTTCGTTCGCGCTTTCATTTTTAGCCACCATTCCGACTATCTATTTGGCTAAAAAAATCAACCTTGTTACCGACAAGACAAAAAGGTACCACCCGGCCCACACTCACAAAGGAATTATCCCTCGGGGCGGTGGCATACCTATATATCTGGCGATTCTTTTGACCTCAATTCTTTTTCTGCCCCAGAGCAAAATTATCATCGGCATACTGTTTGCAAGTTTTCTTTTGGTTACTTTGGGACTTTTTGACGACCACGGCGACATCTCACCTTACTTAAGGTTTTTTGGAAATTTGCTGATTTCGGCAATCGTGATTGGTTTCGGCCTCGGCATCCCTTATATCTCCAACCCCTTTGGAGGAATAATAAGGCTCGACACCTGGCAGATTCCGATTGATTTTCTCGGCCACCACACCCTCTGGGTTTTGGCCGACTTCCTAGCAATCATCTGGCTCACCTGGACAACCAATATGGTCAATTGGAGCAAGGGCGTAGACGGCCAGCTCCCGGGATTCGTTGCAATTACGGCAATTTTTTTGGGCTTATTATCCCAGAGATTTACCGTTCACGACATCAGCATCCAGTCGGTGACTATTTTTTCTTTTATCGTTGCCGGCGCTTACCTCGGATTTTTGCCTTTTAACTTTTATCCGCAAAAAATCATGCCCGGATACGGAGGTGGCGCCTTGGCAGGATTTTTGCTGGGAATCCTTTCTATCCTTTCCTTCGGAAAAATCGGCACGGCAGTCCTAGTCCTTTCCGTCCCGATGATCGACGCCATCTACACGATTCTGCGCAGGTTTAAACAAAGAAAATCCATCTTTAAGGCCGACTGGGGTCACTTTCACCACCGGCTCCTCGAAATCGGCTGGGGCAAAAGAAGGATTGCCATTTTTTACTGGCTGATTTCGCTGATCTTGGGAATTTCCAGCATATTTCTAAAAGGCATAGAAAAATTAATTGTTTTTGGCACGATAGCCCTCGTCCTTCTTATTTTTATTGTCATCATTAACAGAATGAAAAAAATCGCATGAAATACTTCATTAAAACTTTTGGCTGTCAGCAGAACCACGCCGACTCTGAACGAATAGAATCAACACTAAAGGCCCGCCATATGACAAAAGCGCGGTCCTACAAAACCGCCGATTATATTGTTATCAATACCTGCATGATCAGGGAATCAGCTGAAAACCGCGTCTATGGTCTAGTCAACAATCTTGGAAAATTGAAATCCGCCGGCTGGCGGATGAAGATTATTGTCACCGGCTGCATGGTTGGTTTGGCTTTTCGCGATAAAACAGGAAAATATCTTAGAAAGATACGGGAAACCATGCCCGAGGTCGACGAATTCCTGCCGATTGAAGAGATTGGTTTTGATAATGCGCCGGTCAGACAAAACAGTTTAAACGCCTGGGTGCCGATCTCAAACGGATGCAATAATTTCTGCACCTTTTGCGTCGTCCCTTTCACCCGCGGACGGGAAATCAGCCGCCCCTACCAAGACATAATCCAAGAATGCCTAGAATTGAAAAAGAAAGGCTACAAAAACGTCACGCTCCTGGGACAAAATGTCAATTCCTACGGCGCTGATTTGATACTAGGAGAAAAAAACGTCCAAGTTATGAGAGATCTCGACAAAACATACTTTGAAAAAACGAAGTCACTAAATTTTTTGCGACTTGGGATGTCTTCCGTCGAAGACGGAAAAGGGACCCACTGGAGACAAAAAATTTCAGTGACGAGCTTTAAAGACGTTAAACCTGTTTATGTTAAACACTTAGGAAGATTCAGAATCCCAACTCTCTTCCCCCACCTCCTTGAACAAGTTGCCAAAATGAATTTTGAAAAAGTCGATTTCATCTCGAGCAATCCTTGGGACTTTTCCGATGAATTAATTGACGTCATTGCCAGAAACAAAAACATCACTCGGTTGATCCACCTGCCTATCCAATCAGGCGACGACAATGTCTTAAAACGGATGAACCGTTGGTACACACAAAAACAGTATATTGATTTGATTAATAAACTAAAAAAGAAAATCCCGGGAGTGAAATTTTCTACAGATATCATCGTCGGATTCTGCGGAGAAACAGAAAAGGAATTCCTAAGCACCGTCAACCTCGCTAAAGAAGTCGGGTTTGAAAAAGCCTATCTGGCCATGTATTCCTCAAGGTTCGGAACCGCTGCCACCAAATACCTTAAAGACGATATTCCCCACACGGTCAAAGAAAAACGCTGGTTAACCCTGGAAAAACTGATCAATCGGCCCCACCTAAAAAAATATCATTAAATTATTACTCTTTTTATCAATGGGTTGAGATGAACATAAAATTCGTAGGGTATTTTTTTCGTTTTTTTAGGAAGAAAATTTATCTCGGCTTCGTCGCCGACTTTTATATGGGTTGAACCCAAAAGATCTACCGTCGTTATGTTCATACTCACTCTACCGACAATCGGGTAAGATGCACCTTTAATATTAACGATTCCACTATTGGATAGTTCCCTATCGACGCCGTCGTTATAGCCGGCCGGCAAAACTGCTATGGTTGAATCTTTTTTGGCGGTATAAGTAAAATCGTAGCCTACCTTGTCTCCTTTTTTAATATTTTTTATCTGGATGACGTGAGTGATAAATCGCAAAACCGAATCGTATAAACCTATTCCTACTCTGGCTACATTAGAAATTTTTCCGAGACCTAAAACCCGGCTGTTTAATAATCCTGAAGAATTAGCAATGTGTCTCCATTTAGGAAATATTCTGTTTTTGTTGAAGATTTCGATGGCTTTTTTGAAGTTTTCCACCTGTTTTCCAGTTTCGGGCCTTCCAGAATCCTGTGAATCGGCAAAATGAGACATCAAACCCTCGACATTATGCAAAATATCTGGAGGGATATTTTTAATAAATGTTTCCAAATAGTCTATCAAAACGCCCTCCCTGTGCATTCCAGTATCGACAAAAATGTGAATTTTCGCTTCAGGCTGATATTCAACAATTTTTTTTAGTTGGTTTGCTTCGTAAACCGCATAAGAAAAAGGCAGCTTTTTTATTGTCAAATTTTCCGGGTTGACGTAGCCCATTATCAGGATTTTTGATTTTATCTTGGCATTATAAAGTTCGTATGCTTCGTATAAGCTGTCGACGCTTAAAAATGGCGCTCGCAGAGGATCCAAAATTCTTGCCGTTTCGACAAGGCCGTGGCCGTAAGCATTGCTTTTTAAAACAGGCGCGACTTTAATATTTTTGTTTATGGATGAAAGCCGTCTGTAATTTGCCGTCAACTTTTTTCGGGAGACTTCAATTCGGTTTAATGGATAATACCGACGGCCAATCAGTTTTTTGAGCTTCTCAAAAAGCATGAATAATATTATATAATTTAAGTCATGAAATTACTTGTGACGGGCGGAGCTGGATTTATAGGCTCAAATTTCATCCTGTATTGGCTGAAAAAATACCCGTCTGACAAGATAATCAACCTCGATAAGCTCACCTACGCCGGCAACCTGGAAAACCTAAAAACTGTTGAGAAGAACTCAAACTACGAATTTGTCCAAGGCGATATCTGCGACTCGCAACTAGTTAACTCGCTAACTGAAAAAACCGACGTTATTGTTCATTTTGCCGCCGAATCCCACGTCGACCGGTCGATTACCGACCCGGCTCCTTTTATAAAAACCAACATCGAAGGCACCTACGTACTGCTCGAGGCGGCTCTGAAAAACAAAATAAAAAGATTTCACCATATATCGACGGACGAAGTTTTCGGCGCCCTGCCCCTGGGGACAACCGAAAGATTCAATGAAAAAACTAAATATGACCCCCGTTCTCCTTATTCAGCTTCAAAGGCCAGTTCAGATCACCTGGTCAATGCCTATCATACGACATATAACCTCCCTATTACTATATCAAACTGTTCGAATAATTTCGGCCCGCTCCAATTCCCGGAAAAGTTGATTCCCCTGGCAATCACCAACATCATCGAAAGTAAAAAAGTTCCTGTCTACGGCGACGGGCTCTACGTCCGCGACTGGCTCTATGTCGAAGACCACTGTAAAGCGATTGACGCCATCTTGCAAAAAGGAAAAATCGGAGAAACTTATTTTATCGGCGGCTTGACCGAAGACATAAATAATCTTGAAGTCATTAAAAAGATTTTGAAAATTATGGACAAAGATGAAAGCGCAATTGAATACGTCAAAGACCGCCCCGGACACGACAGGAGATATGCGATCGACTGGACAAAGATAAATAAAGAACTCGGCTGGAAGCCGGAGCACAATTTTGACGAGTACCTGAAAATAACCATAGACTGGTACATGAAAAACCAGCAATGGTGGAGGAGATTAAAAAATGCTTAAAATAGCCCTTACCGGCGCTGATGGATTAGTCGGCTCGCGTATCATTGAACTGCTCAATAAAGACTTTGAATTTTTTCCCATCCCCCAAACAGAGATGGATATCACCGACGTTGACAAAGTAAAAAACAGGCTGGCAGAAACTGACTTTGACATTTTTTTCCACTTGGCCGCCTACACCAATGTCGCCGGAGCGGAAACAAATAAAGACATCTGTTTTAAAATCAACCGCGACGGGACAAAAAATATATTTGACGCCGTTTATTCCAAGGGAAAAAAAATGGTCTATATTTCCACTGACTTTGTTTTTGACGGCAAAACCCCGCCCTATTTTGAAGATTCTCTCCCAAACCCAATCGCTGTTTATGCGGCTTCAAAATATGAAGGAGAAAAAATTGTCAGAGACAAAGCAATGATAGTCCGAATCGCCTACCCTTACCGAGCTTCATTCGATATAAAAAAAGACTTCTTCAGGACTTTTAAATTTTATCTTGAACAAAAAAAGCCCCTTTCAGGAATTACAGATTCTTTAATGACGCCGACTTTCATAGACGACATTGCTTATGGTTTGAAATATTTATTCAATAACTATTCGACCGCCATCTATCATTTAGTCGGAGCCAGATCTTTATCGCCTTATGACGCCGCTTTACTCGTTGCAGAAAAGTTTAATCTTGATAAATCTTTAGTTGGAAAAACCAGTTATGATGAATACGTTAAAGGCAAAGCTCCCCTGCCGAAACTGGCTGACATCCGGAGTAAAAAGAACAACTTTTGGAAGATGAAAAGCTTCGAAGAAGGGTTGGAAGAAATTAAAAAACAGTTGTAAAATATGACTTTATGACAATAACTATCGTCGGACACGGTTATGTTGGCTTAGTGACGGCCTCCGCGTTTGCCAACTTCGGCAACGACGTTTGGGTTATCGGTCACACTAAAGAAAAGATCGACAGATTAAAAAAAGGCGACCCTATCATTTATGAACCCGGCTTGTCCGAACTACTTCAGGAAAACTTAAAAGCAAAAAGGATTCATTTTGGAGCGGATTACGAACCAGTATCAAAATCTGAAATAGTTTTCATAACCGTGGGCACTCCCCCTAAAGACACTGGTGAAGCTGACCTGTCGGCAGTCTTTGACGTTGCACGCAGCATTGCGAAAAACATGTCTGATACAAAAAATAATTTTACGGTCGTTTCCTGCAAAAGTACCGTTCCTGTCGGCACTAATAATAAAGTTGAAGTTATATTGAAAAAACACGCTCCGAAAAACAGCCGGTTTGCCGTTGCTTCCTGCCCGGAATTCTTGAGAGAAGGAACTGCTATTTATGACACTTTGAATGCCGACCGGGTCGTAATTGGAAGCGATTCAAAAAAAGCCATTGAATTATTGTTGAAACTTCATGAACAAATAAACGGAAAAAGAGTCGTCACCGATTTGACTTCTGCAGAATTAATCAAATATGTTTCCAATGCAATGCTGGCGACAAAAATATCATTTTCAAATCTTATCTCCTTATACGCTGAAAAGGTCGGTGCCGATGTTGAAGCAGTCCTTGACGCCGTAGGCCTCGATAAAAGAATTGGCAGAATATTTATGGACCCGGGAGTAGGATACGGAGGATCGTGCCTCCCAAAAGATGTGATGGCGCTAATCGATATTGGCAAGAAACTGCGGATTGGCAGCGATTTTTTGGCTGAGGTGGAAAAAATCAACCAACTGGCTAAAGAAAATTTTCTAAAGAAAATTGTCCAAAATTCTCCAGGAAAAAGTGTCGCCATCTGGGGTATGGCGTTCAAACCAAATACTGACGACGTCAGGTTTGCTCCTTCAATTTTTATAATCGAAAGTCTTTTAAAGGAAGGTTTCTTGATGACTATACACGATCAAGAAGCGATGGAAAATATCAAAAAAATATTTGCCGATAAAGTCAAATATTCAAACGACATCTATCAGACTTTGAAAAACGCCGACGCTTTGATTATTCTCACTGAATGGAATGAATTCAAGCAAATAAACCTTGAAAAAGTAAAAAAACTATTAAAAAATCCTTATGTTTTTGACGGGAGAAATATTTATTCGCCGGTTATAATGAAAAAATTAGGCTTTAAATATTTTTCTATAGGCAGACCGTAAATATGAAAGTACTTATCACAGGAGGCGCAGGATTCATTGGCTCTCATTTAGTCAAACATTATTTAAAAAAAAATCATTCTGTTGTCGTCATCGATAACTATATAACCGGAGACAAAAATAATTTAAAAGAGGTTGGCACCGATAAAAATCTTCAGGTAATAGAAGCCGACTTAATAAACTACGATCTTTCTTCCCTACCTCAATTCGATTTGGTATATGATTTGGCTTCACCGGCTTCACCGGCGGTTTTCGAAAAACTGTCATTTGAAATTTTTAAAGTCAACAGTATAGGCCTTATCAACGTTCTGGATTTTTTTGTCAGAAGCAAAAGTAAGACTTTCGTATTTGCCTCAACCAGCGAAGTGTATGGAGATCCGCAAATTTCACCCCAACCGGAAACATACTTCGGCAATGTCCATACCAGCGGCCCAAGGTCTTCCTACGATGAAGGAAAAAGATTTGCCGAAGCAGTCATTTCGGCTTATATAAGAAAATCCGGGATCGACGCCAGAATAGCGAGGATTTTCAATACCTACGGACCCTTTATGAACAAGAGTGACGGCCGGTTTATCTCTAACTTTATCAACCAGGCAATCAATAATGAACCGTTGACGATATATGGAGACGGTAAACAGACAAGGTCATCTTGTTATGTTGCTGACATGGCCGGCGGACTGATTTCAATGGGTGAAACTAAAAACTTAAAGGGTCAAATCATCAACCTTGGCAACCCCGATGAAAAGAAAATCATTGAGGTCGCCCAATTGATTAAAAAATTGACCGGTTCGAAAAGCGAAATAGTTTATAAACCAATCGGAGAAGACGATCCCAAAAGACGATGCCCTGATATTTCAAAAGCAAAAAGAATTCTCCAATGGCAGCCGAAGATAAAACTGGAAGACGGTTTAAAATTGACAATTGATTATTTTAAAAACCTATGAGAAAAGTCGTTGTCATCGCTCCGACATTTAATGAAAAAGGCAATGTAGAAAAATTGGTCGAACAAATATTCAACCAGACTAAAAATGTTCCAAACTGGGAAATTCACCTTCTTATAGTTGATAGTTATTCCAAAGACGGAACCGCGGAAATTGTCAAAAAACTCCAAAATAGATACCATCATCTCCACCTTTTGGAAACGGAAAAAGAAGGACTGGGAAAAGCCTACATCAGGGGCTACCGCTATTCCGAAGAAAAAATCAATCCCTACCTCATAATTCAGATAGACGGCGACGGCCAGCACGACCCGAATAAAATCCCTGAATTCATAAAAAAGATTGAACAGGGAGCTGATTTTGTTGTCGGAACGCGCTATTCAAAAGGAGGATCCATCCCCCCAAACTGGGGTCTGCACAGGAAGATACTTTCTTTCTGCGCCAATATATTTATCAGGTTCGGATTTATGAAGCCGAAAATTACCGAGTGGACCAACGGCTACCGGGCGGTCAAATTCTGGCTGGTGAAAAATTCTTATGAATATTTAAGGAACTATTCCGGTTATGTATTCCAGGTTGCCTCGTTGGATTTTGCCCTGAGAAATAACGCCATCCTTGACGAAATCCCTATACATTTTAAGGAAAGGACTTCCGGAATATCAAAAATTAACGCTTTCCAATACAGCTTCCAGACTTTTGTTTATGTTTTTACGCACTCTTCGTTTATTAAATTTGTCATAGTCGGCTTCATTGGTTTCGGGATCGATTTCGGAATTTCTTATCTGGGCATCCAGAAGTTCCACCAAGCTGTATGGGCAATCACCCTTATGAGTACAGAAACAGCCATCATCTCAAACTTTTTCATGAATAATTTTTGGAGCTTCCGGCACAAAAAAATTGAAGGCGGGCCATTGAATTTCCTGTCCAGTTTTTTGAAGTTTAATTTTGTCTCTTCGGGATCAATCGCCATTCAAACTATCGGCATGCAGATTCTCGTTGGCTTTTTCGGCAGAAAACTCTGGTACTTATATAAAATACTAATTATCGCCTTTATCATCATCCCCTATTCATACATTCTTTACAACAAATTCATTTGGAAAGGTAAGTAATTATTCTTTCGTAGAATATTCTGAAGAAATCCAACCAGTTTGAAACTCGCCGGCAACCAAGCCGTCTTTATTCCCGTTATATTTTATCTGATACCATCCGGTCTTCTCGTCTATAAACTCATATTTTTCCCCGACTTTTACTTTGGCCTCTTCTGAGGCATTGATTGAAGCATCGTCGCGCACCCTCAGCCAACCCTGCGGATTATTGCTTATAGTCACCATTGTTTTGCCTCCGGCCGTTTTTGCGCTCCCCGTCGCCGTATTTTCTATATCGGAAAGCTGCTTCTGGCTTTGGTCGAGCGCCAGTTTAAAATAAGCGTTGACGCGGTATCCCGGATCCACGTTGATTTTTTGCGTCCTTCGGAAAAAACCGGACATGAATACCGAGAGTTCGTGGTCGCCCCGCAAAACATCCTGAAGGACCATCGGCGCCACTCCTTTTTCATCATTATCCAAAGTTATCATTGCGCCTTGGGGTTCGGTTTCCACATAGATTTCGCCGGTATTGTTACTCTTGGGCGGGTCGGTCATTTTTTGGGTGGTGAAGATTTCTCCTGCGGAGAATATATCAGAAGAACCGAGCTCCCTGTTGACATAAGTCAGGGCATTTTTATAAACGCTGATTTTTCCGTTCCATGATGCAGTCTCGGTAGCATTCCCTTCCGGAATTAGTTTTAATAAATACTCACCGACTTTATATTTATCATCAAATGGAGTTTTGCTGATAATCATATTGTTGATATAGACGCTGGCAGTCGGTGAAGAAATAATTTTCAGTTTTCCATAGGCATTCTGCTTGTCCAAAATAAAAAATCTGACAACGACAAAACCAATAAATAGAACTATCAATACAAGTAATAAAATCAGTTTGCTTTTCATGTTTTAAGTAATATTATTGTATTCCAATCAAATAAATAATTCAACAACCAACCTCAGCCGATTTTAATTAGAATTACGCCAATCAACATAATTAAGCTTCCTATCCACACTCCTTTTTTTGGTTTGTCTCCGAACAAAAACCAACCCAATAAAAGGACGAAGAATACCTCTAATTTTTTTACGCCGGAAACTAGAGCCAAGGCGCCCGTAGTAATCCCGTATAAATATAGTAAAGCCAGGGCTGTATAAACAACTCCGTTCAGACAAAGATTCCAAAAATTATCTTTTAAGTCGGTTATCCAATTTTTGTCTTTTCTGGTCATATAAAAACCGATTAGTATTGTCGTCAAAAAATTTTCCCAAAGAAGCAAGAAGGATTGATTAACAGGTTTGATGTTTAACAACCCGTATTTGTCAAATATTGAAGTCAACGGCATAATCGCCATTGCCAGTAGATACATGAAGGCATTTTTATTGGTGAATAAGAGTTTGAATGGTTTTAATAAATCTTCTCTGGCTTCTTCGGCTTTCAACAGATAACCGCCGACAATAATCAGAACCAGTCCTATGAAAGGAATAAGCTTAAGAACCTCCGAGAAAAAAATTAAGGCAAATATATATTGAAATAGCACGGCAAAAAAGGCCAACGGGACGACTTCTGACATTAAGCTTCCTCTTAATGATTTTAAGGATAAGGTTTTTGCATATGCAAAAAGGACGACAGAAATCGTTGTTGCCAGCCAAAACATTGCGTTTAATTTTGGCCAGCCGTCTTTAAAAGCCGGATATATAAGGAAAGGAATTGAAAAAGAAAATAACGCCCAGGAAAGCAGCGAAGGATTAATTTTATTCAGCGCCTTTTTATTGAGAATAACAGAAACGGCAGAAACCAAGGCCGACATCGCTG
>JAHFKS010000029.1 GCA_023245215.1 Candidatus Microgenomates bacterium
TTCTTTCTCGTTTTTTTGTCTATCATATATTTCTACGACTTGAATAAATTAAGTTTGCTGAAAATATTTTCCGTCGGTTTTTTACTGGGATTTATCATTTCAATGCTGTTTGTTTACGCAACTGTAGGCATTCCAATTTTGATATTGATTTTTATTTTGTTAAAGGATAAAAAGAAATTCCTATTGTTATTGGCAGGAGTCGCGTTCGCTTTCTCGCCCTTATTGCTTTTTGAGTTGAAGAACCACTTCATCATGTTTAAAAATACTTTTATAGACAAATCCTACCTTTCATTCATAAACAACACCAACCTGCCAAACGGAGTAAAGCTCAATAAGAATATTTTTGTCAATGCCATAGATTTGTCAAAAAAAATGCTCCCGTATTTCGGAATTAATATATTTTTGGTCTTTTCTATTTTGGCTGTCTGTTTATCCTGGTTAACTGCTACGGCCGTTGCCAGTTTTATTTTCCTGACTTTTTTACTGCGCTTCCAGTATTCCGGCCATTATTTGCTGCCGTTTCTGACGCTCTTGAGTTTTGCCTTGATTATTGCCATAGCCCACAGCCGCTATAAAATCACTTTATTAATATTAATCACTTCTTTACTGTTTTCCTTTCCTAAAAATGTCTTTCAAAAAGCAACCAGAAATTATCAACTGGTTAAAAACAGAGCAGAGAAGACCATTGCCAAAAACTGGCTGAAAAATAATGACAGCTTCGACGTATTGCTGATAAGGTCGGATGACGCGCCGACGCCGGCCGGATTCGAATACCGCTACTTCCTGCTTAAAAAAGGTTTTAAACCGCAAAGCGAGTTTCTATATAAAAGCTCCCAAAAGCTCCTTGTGTTCAGCGAAAAAAAAGATTTGGATTTTACAAAAATCAAAAACTGGGAGATGACGGAATTCGACTATTCTAAAGTGAAAAATAAGTATCTCTTCAATCCGGACAATGGTATGACTGTATATTTACTAGAAAAATAGCTTCTTAGTAATATAAAGTCTCTATTTTGTAGTGTATAGTCCATAGACAACTCAATCGTCCTTTGATAGATTACTAATATGTTTGATAATTTATCAAAATTCAAAGCTTTATCAAACTTGTTTACAAATTTTTCCGAGGTTTTTCTTGCTTCTTTGGTTTTACCTATTTTTACTGAAAAATTTGAACTCGTCAAATTACCTGTGGTATTATTAGGAATAACAATAACTTTTATTTGTAGTTATTTATCAGTTTTATTTGCTCAAATAGGAAAATTATGAAATTTTCTAATCAAGACATAGGTCTTCTTATTTTTTACGGCGTCGGCTTTTTAATGGTTATTGCCGTAGGAATAACTCTACTTTTAGGTAAAAAAGCAAAGTCTAAATAAGCTATAATATTGCTATGATAATCGGGATTGACATAACAATGTTAGTCTATGCCGGCAGCGGCGTAGCCAACTATACCTTTAATTTAGTCAAAAACCTTCTTCAAATCGACAAAGAAAACGAATACCGCCTGTTTTATTCTTCTTTAAGGCGGCCGAAAAATTTTTATTATCTCGAAGAATTGGAAAGACTGGGCGGCAGAATATACAACTACCGCTTTCCGCCTACCTTGCTCCAGCTCTGGTGGGGTAGATTCCACATCGTGCCGGTGGAATGGTTTATCGGAAAGGTGGACGTCTTTTTCTCATCCGACTTCCTCCGCCCGCCGCTTTTTGAAGGAACAAAAGGAGTCACCACTGTCCACGACCTGACCTGGAAGCTGTTTCCCCAGTATCACGAACAGAGGATTATCGACGCCCACGAAAAAAAGCTGGAAAAAACCATTAAATACAGGGACACCATCATCGTCGATTCTGAAAGCACCAAAAATGACTTATTAAAACTATATCCGCAGATAAATGAAAATAAAATCCACGTTGTTTATCCCGGTATCGGAGAAAATTTCAAACCTAGAAAAATAAATAACCAATCACCAATAACCAAGTATTTGGGGAAAATTCCAGACTACATACTTTATGTGGGAGCAATTGAACCGAGAAAAAATCTTGATAGATCGATTGAAGTATTTTCCGAATTAATTAAAGACGAAAAATTCAAGGATTATCAATTCCTGATAGTCGGGCGGGCGGGATGGAAAAATGAAAAGATATTCCAGATGGTCAAAGATCTCAATCTGGAAAACAAAGTCCAATTCGTCGGATACGTCGAAGACGAAGACCTGCCATACTTCTATTCTGCAGCCAAACTGACAGTCTACCTGTCTTCTTATGAAGGCTTTGGCCTGCCGCCTCTGGAATCATTGTCTTGCGGTACGCCTGCCCTGGCTGGAAATAACTCCAGCATGAAAGAAACTCTGCCCCAGGAATTCCTCGTAGACGTCAAAGATAAAAAAAAGATTTTGGAAAAAATGAAGTCTTTATTGGAAAACGGAATCAAATTTGACTCTTCAGCCGCGCAAAGACGGTTCGGCTGGCATTCATCAGCAGAACAACTGCGCAAGATATTCCAAAGATTGCCAAAAAGAAAGTAAAAACATTCATCTTCTGAACAATCTTCGTCCACGTAAGCACAAATATCACTAAAAGGTGAATAAAAAACAGGGGATAAGAATTAAGGCTCAAAAAATCAAGTATTTTATCGAATCTTAAGAAATTAAAAACCTTTATTTTTGCCATTTGATAAAGGGCGACTGTTGAAAATATTCCGAATGAAATATGAAACAAGGTGGGCGGATATTTATTGCCGTACTGGCTCAAATTATGATTGATTTTTGTTTCTAGCCAGTAAAGAAACAGAAAAACTGCAAACGAAACCACTGCCGTAGCATTGATTAACTTCTTGTTTTTTTCATTTTTGACAAAAAAATAGGTGAAGTAAATGTATGTAGACCATGGCAGCCACATATCAAACCGGTAGTTAAATGGTGAAAAGAAAATAAATATAATTGAAGAAAGGAAACTCAAACCAAAAAATCCGTAAAAAAGAACCTTGTTTTTCTCGAGTTTTCGGATAATTGGAATTAGAATCGTGAAATAGAAAAAAAGCAGCACCAACCAGTTAAAATCCAATCCGCCGTAAAGAAAAACATTGGCAAAGAAATTAGGCAGATTGAATTTGCTCTTTTCGAAAAAGAAAACCAGAATAAAATAGACAGCCAAAAATATCGAATAGGGAAAATATAGCCGTTTCAATCTTTTCATAACGTCTATTTTTTTGTCATTGGCAAAAGTAATGTAAAAAGAACAAAAAAGAAAAACCGGCACTGCCCATTGGAGATAGTTCCATACTATGTAAGTGGTGGTTGTTTTCAAAAAGTAGGAACAGGCGTGGATTACTATCATCGCCAGCATGGCCAACCCGCGGAGATTGTCAATATCCTTATTTCGATCCATAGCGTTTGAGATCTGCTTTTACCATCATTTCGACTAGTTCTTCGAAAGACACTTTTGGCTTCCAGCCGAGGTTTTTCATCGCCCTGTCGGCTTTGGCTTTCAAAGCCGGCACTTCCGCCGGTCTTTTGTATTGGGGATCGATGACGACGTATTTTTTCCAGTTGTTGATGCCGACCGACTTGAAGGCCGCCTCGACAAATTCGCGGACGGTGTGGCTCTCGCCGGTTCCGATCACATAATCATTAGAGGCTGGCTGCTGAAGCATCAGGTACATCGCCTCGACATAGTCTCCGGCAAATCCCCAGTCCCTCTTTGCTTCCAAATTACCCAGGCGCAGGTCTTTGGCCAATCCAAGCTTAATTCTGGCCACTCCGTCGGTAATCTTCCTGGTGACGAACTGGATGCCACGGATAGGCGACTCATGGTTAAAAAGGATGCCGTTGGCGGTAAAAAGGCCGTAGGATTCGCGATAATTGACAGTCATCCAGTATGCATAGACTTTGGAAACGCCGTAGGGAGAACGGGGGTGAAAAGGCGTATTTTCATCCTGGTAGCCGTTGGTGTGCTGGAGACCGAACATTTCGCTCGTTGACGCCTGGTAGAACTTGGTCATCGGCGAAAAATATTTTATGGCATTGAGGAGATAAAGAGGCCCCAAAGAATTGACTTCAGTCGTCAATTTTGCCTGGTCAAAAGACGATTTGACAAACGATTGGGCGGCGAGGTTGTAGACTTCGGTCGGCTGCAGAGTCCTGACAATGTTTAAAAGTGAAGCTTCGTCATTCATGTCGCCTTCGACATAATCGACGTCATTGGTCACACCGACAAAATCAAGGTTGGAAAAATTAGGGTTGGAATATCGCCTTATAAGACCGTAAACCTTGTAGCCTTTTTTAATTAAAAACTGGGCTAAATAAGGCCCGTCCTGTCCCAAAATTCCTGTAACCAAAGCTGTCTTTGCCATATAAAATTATAGCAGATTTTTGTAATTTCAATTATAATTATGAAATGCTCGAAAGAATCCTTAATTTCACCAAGAGAACCACCAGCCGCAACATCCTCATCAACACCATCGGCAACTACCTCAATGTCTTTTTCGTCGCATTCTTTGCCTTTCTTCTCGTCCGCATCATGCAACCTTCTGAATACGGAGTCTTGAGCGTACTTTTGGGCGTCTCCTATGTCTTGGCCAATATTCTTGACTTCGGCACGACCGCCAGTATCTATTCATATCTGCCGGCAATGATTGAAAATAAGCACAAAAATCTTTATATCTTCTTGAAAACGATATTCTCCTACCAGACGGCTTTTTCGACTGTAATTATTACTTTGCTTTTAATTTCCTTCCCATACCTCGACCGGGTTTTTTTCAAAACAGGAGCCCCTTCATGGGAGCTTTATGTGACGACTTTTTCTGTTCTTTTTTTTGTCTGGCAGAACTACGCCATCAATGCCCTCAACGCCGCCAAACAGTTCTTCAAAGCAAATCTCTTTCTCAACCTTTCCAATCTGGCAAAAACAGCGGTTATCGTAACATTGATTCCGTTAAAAGCAGTCACTGTCGGTTCGATAATATTTGTTTTCGGCATTCTCGGCCCGGCAATATTTTTTGTTCTTTTGATATTTGACAAAAAGCATGTCGTCCTGAATATTATCAAGTCGCCAATCGTCAAAAGCGAATTCCGCTTTGGTTATACGATCACTTTTTTTATCGCTTCGCAGTTTTTCAACCTCGCCCAAAGAATGGATTTGTTTCTGCTATCATACTTCCTTTCCAAATCACCGGAGGTCGGATACTACGGACTAGCGCAAAAAATAATTTTAACTATCATGGCTTCTATTGGTTCGATAACTCAAGTGCTGTCGCCGAACTTTTCGAAAATAAAAACCAAAGAAGAAATCGTCAAGGAATTCAAACACGGATTGCTTTACCTTCTTATTCCTGCTATTTTATTTGTCGTTTTATATTTCCTGCCCAATTGGGTGTTTTACCTGTTCTTTACAGAAAAATTTGCCAAGACAGCTGACATTACCAAAGCCTTGAGCCTTCCTTTTATTATCTATGCTTTTCTTAATCTGCCGTTTCTTTTTTTGCTTTACACAGCCAAAAAACCAGGGATAATCCTGCTCGGAAACCTGGTATTTTTTGCCATAGTCACCATAGGCTGCTACTATGCCATTCCCAAATATGGAGTTTTCGGCCCGCCTTACGTCATCGCCGTTGGCTTTGCAGTCACTCTGCTCATCGCCTTGGTCTTTACCTATAGGGAATATAAAAGAATCACTGCCTAGAATACAGTTCGAGAATCAACCCCCGGAAAATTTTTTCTCCTTTTAACAGGTAGTTTTTTTCCTGAAGAATTTTTTTATAGTCAAATCCGTATATATCCGCCGTATAAGGAATAACAAAAATTTCTTTTTCATCTTTATTCATCAATCTTAAATCCTGAATCTTGAATCCTTTGTTATAGTACTTCACCGGATCGCTCGACGGTATAATCATGTAGACCGGTTTATCTTCCGGTAAATTCTTTACCAAGCCTTTCCAGTCTTCACGATGAAACTGAGGAAGCAAAAGATAGGACAAAGAAAAAATAATAAACCCGGCGGCCAGGAAAAATTTTAAGTTCTTTTTTTGGGCCAGTAAAACCGCCATTACCGGAACCAAATAAATAAACCGGAAGTATTGAAGTAGAGGAGTCGCGAACGAAACTACGAAACCCAATGCTAATGGAAAAACAAATAAATAATAAAATAAAGAAATAGGTTTTGCGATTTGAGACAAAACGAATACCGTCCAACCCCCGGCAATTGCGTAATAAAGAAGCTTTGGATAGAAATCAATCCTGCCGATGCTGAACTTTACCGGAATCAAAAGCAGGTTTTTGATATTTGCCTTTCCCAACACATAAGTCCAATTTGTCACATTAGTCAAAGAGATCCTTGCGTTAATAAACTGCTGATAAAACAGCGGGCTGATTATTAAAAATGAAGCAAGCAAGAACGCGGAAGATATAAAAAAAGCTTTATATTCTTTTTTATAAAGAAAATAAACCAGAAAGGCGGCAATCAAAAAAACTGAACCGTAAAATGTTAGAAAAGATAATCCTATAAACAGTCCGAATAGGATTTTAGATTTAGGATTTGGATTTGAGTTCTTGGATTTAAGATTTAAGATTTTTAAGAAGTAATATAATGACAAAGTTAAAAACATCGTTGCCAGCATGTACATCCTCGCTTCCTGGGAATAGTAAACTACCAGCGGATTAAACAGGAAAAAAACCGCTCCCCAAATTCCGGCAATTAAATAGACTGTATAACCCGCGGCCACGCTGAACAAAACCGACGGCATTCTTAAAGCTGTTTCTGAAAAGCCGAAAATATTTGTCCAGAATTTCATGAGCAGGTAGTAAAGGGGCGGGTGAAAATCAGAAGGGGAAAACTTGGCAATTATTCCTGAATAACTGTATTGCCGGACTACCTTTGCCGTCGTTGCTTCGTCCAGCCAGAGTGATTGGTTCAAAGCTATCAGGCGGATTAAAAATGCGAAGAAAAAAATTAGAATAACTTTTTTATTCATTTAGTATAATTATATCGAAGCGCGGGATTAGTTCATCGGTAGAACATCTGATTTCCAATCAGATAGGACGGGTTCGATTCCCGTATCCCGCTCACGTTTCCCATCCCTGCGGGTGATTTTTATACCAAATAAGAAGTGATTTGACAGAATCTTCT
>JAHFKS010000030.1 GCA_023245215.1 Candidatus Microgenomates bacterium
TTGAAGACAGACCCAGGGCAAAGACAATCGTATACCACATCACATAGCTTCGGCTTTTAAAAATCGTCCCTAGGTAACTAGGGAACAAAAAAGTGATGCAGCAGGGAGCAAATAGCGCCAAAGCGCCGGCCAAAAATGAAGCGGTTAAGGAAATGCCAAAAAAGAAGTTAGTTGACATTTGCCTTTACTTTAAGTGTTAATTTTTCATTTTCCGGGTCATTCGTCGTTATGTAAACTTCCCGCTCAATTACTCCATAGACCGGCATGATAAACGGCCGGTAGATAACTTTAATTTTCGCCTCTTTTCCGGGTAAGATTTCTCCGGCAAAATCTGAAGTGTTGTGCATCCCGAAAAGATCGGATTCTTTTCCGTCTAATATTACCTGGGCAAAAGTGCAGTTGCAGCTCGAAGAGACATTTGACAGCTGTAATGGCTTCTGACCGATATTTTTCAAACCAAACTCGGTTGATTTTTCATCGCTGACTTTCATTTTTCCCAAATCTTTAAGCGTCTCTTTTACCTCAACCTTTGGCCTTTCTTTATCCTGAGTGGAATAAGAAGCAATCTGCGCCTGTGGCTTTTGGCCACCCACAAGCAAAAAATAGCTGCCGACCACGGCCAAAATGGAAAAAAGCACTAAACCGATTATGATTGGTTTTGACATGTTATTTTCTTTTGAAAACTTGTATGACTTCTGCCACTTTTTCATCGGCTTCTTTGCCAGTCAACATGGCTTTCCTGACACAAGTTTTCAAGTGGTTTTCCAATATCGCCTCGTCGACTTTGGAAAGAGCTGACTGAACAGCCTGGGACTGCTGGATAATATCCAAACAGTACTCCCCTTTTTCAACCATTGAAATTACCTTCTGTAAATGTCCCTTGGCAATCTTCATTCGGTGTAAAGCCTTTTTTTTATGTTCTGTCATTTTTATATCCTCCCCCCCAGGATATATGAAAATTCACCATTTGTCAAGAACATTTTGTATAGAGCCTTGGATTGACATTATCATCTAAAAATCCTATAATATGCAAAACCATGAGTAAAATACCCTCAAGAAGAGACTTTTTAAAATTGGCCGGTGCTGGAGTTGCTGCTACTGCTGTACTTACCGGCTGTGGTCCTGGAGATCAAAGAAAAAGTGAAGGTCAAAAACTTGAAGGATTGATGCCATTAGGACAGTTTCGCTCCCCTCCCTTTTATATGGTCAACGGAGAACCTCAAGTAATGTCAATTGACCAGATGAATATAATCAACCAAAGGCTGGCTAACGTCAGCATTCCAAAGTTCGGCTTTGGCGACGTTATGCTCGATAGAGCCTCAGTCAGCCAGTGGGGAGATTGGACAATCACCATGGTTCCTGATACGTCAGGCAACAGCACTATAGTCACCTCCGGACCGGCGGAAATAAATATCCTTAAAGAACATACTGTGACATCCGGATGGCTTGATTCTTCAAGACTCGACCAAAAAACCACCATCGATACTTCAAAAACTTCAGGAGATAATTGCATCCTGACGACTTCGGAAATGAATCTAAGGAGATTTCTCGAAGACAAAGGACTTAAAGATAGCGATGTTACAAAAGAAGTCTGGGATCTTTTCCGCTACGGCAACAGAATCACTGTTTCATCGGAAACAGAAGAAGTAATGAACCTTCCAGGAAATGCTTTTTTCATTCATCTATTGACTTCTTCTTTGAATTACATCGAATATGCGACGTCAAATAAACTTTTTAAGCAAGGCAATGTCGACACAAATTCCTGGGCTCTTGAAGTTGAAAACGCCCGGGCTGATTTTTTGGACAAGTTCTTCTCCCTGACTCCTGATGAAATGATGGTTCCTGAATCAAGAAGCGATATCGCGAAATCAGTCAGGGAACAACTAATCGGCTTGATCGCTCCTGATGATACGCCGGAAAAATATGCCGAAGCTGCAGGAACAATCGACTATCTTTTTACCCAAATGGCTTCTTTCAAAAGAAAAATCGACTTTATTAGGTCGCCGGAAGCAGCCATGACCATTATCAAATCTATGGATATGATTGGCGATCTTCTCCATTATCCTAATGAATCTGCCGACATGAGGAAGCAAAAGGATGCAAAGTTAAAGGCAGTTCAATGGCTGGCGGAAAACGACGGCAAAGGCATTTGGAACACCCAAGGCAACTTCGACGTTGACCAGGGAAAAAAAGATTTTTGGCAGGAACTCCCTGAAATTAAACCAAGGGCTGTCAATGTCGTAAAACTGAAAGCCGATGTCCAGACTGATCAAGATGGAAAAGTTACCAAAACAACTTACACTTACCGTACAGAAGTAGTTCTTCTTTATCAAGGCGGTGCATATAAATCTATTTATAAAGACGAGGCGACAGACAAAATTCCGGATAATCCCCTTTCAACCGAAGTAATCCAAAGTATTACCCAGCCGCAGGCAAAAATAACCGAAGACGTCATGAAAGAACAAGGTTACGACTTCAATGATAAAAGCCAACCGGAATGGAAAATATTAGACATTGCCGAGATAGATCAGAGATTCATAAGGCTTCATTATATCCCGGAAAATAAAACCGGACTCCATTGGACGCTTCCGCTTCAAGGCAACGGCGAACAAAAGGAAGCTTTTATATCTTCCATGAATTTGAATGAAGGTTTATGGAAAGATATTAGAATGTTATTCAGGGGTGGAGATACTTATACCCAGCAATCACTCCTGCTTGATTCTGGCAGAAACGGCGGTGATAAGTTTGAAAACATGCCGTATACCTGGGCTGAAGACGTAACGGATTTATGGAAAAAATCAATGTCCCAGGGAGTCAGACAACTTGCAAGCGTCGGGCTTGTCAATCCTCAAGACCTCATTGCTAAAGCGAAAATCGGCCTATATATACCTAAAGAAGACGCATTAAAAGAAATGACAAGCGGCTGGTTTTATCAAAGCATTGTTGAAGGACAAAATTTGCCGATCGCCTGGGGAAGCGTCCCAGTGGAAAATCCAGTCTATGTCTATGACGTAACTACGGGCAACGTCGTCACTTCATACAGCAAGAGTGATTTTTTCCATTTTTATCATCTTGATTGGCTCGACACCGCGAGCGGTAGGATGCCTATGTTGATTATCTCACCAGATGATCGCTACGGAATTCCTTTAGATCAAAATAGCCTGCAACTTATTAATACAGGAATCCACCAAATGAATAAAAAGTTTTTGACGCAGTACCTGCCTTGGGCAGCGACGGCCTTTTTAGCTGGACCTAAATTATGGAAAGTTGGAGGTCAAATCTTAGAGTTTTTGGGCGGGCTTTTTGAAGCTACAGTTGCGGCCGTGTAAATATTTACTTTTCCACTCCATAGAATTTGACGCGGTCGCCGCGGAACATCAGATCCATTTCACCGGTCGGGCCGTTTCTGTGTTTGGCAATAAAAAGTTTGACGAGTTTTTTGTTTTGATCCAAAATATCCTCCGATTCTTCCTCGAGATAAAGGAACATGACGACGTCGGCGTCCTGCTCTATAGCGCCCGACTCGCGAAGATCAGCAAGCTGGGGCTTTCTCGTGCCTCTTTGTTCAACGGCTCGTGATAGCTGGGAAATTGCCAAAACCGGTATTTTCAGTTCACGGGCGAGATTTTTCAACCCCTGGGAAATTGCGGAAACTTCATTGACCCTTGAATCATAAAAGCGACCGGCATTGGCAAGCTGTAAATAATCTACGATTAAAAGCTTGATGTCTTTTTCCACTTTCAACTTTCTCGCTTTGGTTCTTATTTCAAGGATTGATGAACCAGGCGTATCGTCGACATAAATAGGCGCTTCTGACAGCTCTCCCATCGCTTCAGTCAACTTTTTATAGTCCTCATCTGACAATCTTCCGGTTTTCAGCCTCCAGGCGTCAATGTCAGCCTGGCCGACGAGCAGACGGTCGACCAACTCCTCCTTGCTCATTTCCAGAGAAAAAAATCCCACCGGAAGTTTATCCTTGGTAGCGACATTTAAAGCCATATTCAAGGCAAAGGTTGTTTTACCGATTCCCGGCCGGGCCGCCAATATCAATAAGTTTGAATCCTGCATACCGGCCAGTTTATTATCAAGGTCGGTAAAGCCGGTCGGGACACCGCGTAAATGGGTACCCTTTTTCATAAAATCTTCCAGCCTTTCAAAACTTTCTGCCAGGATCTCTTTTAATTCGACAAAGTCACGGTGCAGATGCTGTTGGGCGAGAGAAAATATTTCCACCTCGGCCTCGTCCAATAATTTTTTGACGTCGCCTTTTTCCTGAAAAGCTTTTTCCACCATCCTGGAGGAAAGATCAATCAGCCTTCTTTTGACAAAGTGATTTTTGACAATCTGGCCGTAGTGTTCTATATAAGCTGAAGTGGGAACCGTATTTATTAAATCAGAAAGATAAGTTTTTCCGCCGATTTTTTTCAATGAGTCGGTTTTTTTCAACTCATCCTGGATGGTGACAACATCTATAGGCTGTTGTTTTTCAAATAAGGTAAGCATCGCCGAAAAGATGAGTTGATGCTCCTGGGTATAAAACTGTTCCGGCTTTAAAAATTCCGCCACGAGGTTGATCGCCCCGGAATCGATCAGGATTGCTCCCAGGACTGACCGTTCTGCCTCGAGATCGTGTGGAGGAACTTTGAGTGCATCTGATGGAGAAGCCATAATTATATTTCGAGAACTACTACCTTCATTTCTTCTTCTCCTTCTTCTTTTTTATAGACTAGTTTGGGAAGAAGAACTGGTTTTTCCAAACCGAATTTTTTGGTAAATTCTTCGACTTTTTCGAGCTGGCCGAAATTTTTCTGGTTTAATTTAGGCTGGTTAAAGTGCATCGGAATGACAATTGAAGGTTCAATTTTCTTGACAAGTTCGGCTGCTTGGGAAGAATCTATTGTATAGAATCCACCCGTCGGGACGAGCAAAATATCAACGTCGCCTATTGCGTCTAAAAAACTGTCTTCCGGAACATAACCCAGGTCTCCGCAGTGGAGGATGGAAATGCCTTCTGCTTCGATTTTATACAAAATGTTTTCGCCGCGCTCTTCGCCTTTCTTATCATCGTGGAAGCTTTTGAAACCAAAAATCCTGACTCCCATTTTTTCAAATTCTCCAGGCATGTCGATAATCAAAGCCGGGGCGCCTGTCGGAGGTAAAGGAATCAAATCGGACTGGTCGTGGTCGTGGTGATGGTGGGAAATCGTAATAATGTCGGCTTCTGTTTTCGGAAATTTCATCCCGACCATTTCTGAATCATACGGATCAGTAACTACTTTGGCTGTTTTAGTTTTGATTAAAAAAGAAGCATGACCGAGGTATTTTATTTCCATAAGTGCAAAAAAGCATAACAAATATAATTGGTAATTTCAATCTTGATTTAAAATATCGTTGTGGAGTCTGAAAGATTCGTCCAAATCATTGAAAGTAAAGGCCCTTAACCCAATAATATTCAGATCTGCCGGCCCGCCGGCGATTTTCTTTGCCAACGAACGGACTATCAGATCGGGCTTAAATCCAAATACAGCCCCCACCCCCATTGTAAAAACTAGTTTTTTCTTGTCTTTAAGAGCCTGTATGGAATCGGCAAAGCCGAACTCTTCGAAAAACCTGATCAGCCTTTCCAGATTTGCCGTTCCCGGTATGCCGACGACAACCGGCAGGTCTATTCTAAGACCGCGGATTTTTTTTACCCAATTGATGATTTTTGTCGCGCTTAAACAAATTTGGGTTGTGATATACATTTCAATATTATGTTTTTTTGCAAACTCCTGTTTGGCAATTAATTCTCTTATTAAAACTTCATCCGGTATCTTTGGATTGCCTTCCGGGTATCCGGCGACGCCGATTGATTTTGGCAATAAATTCAATTCTGCCAGTTTTTCCATCAGACCCAGTGATGAATCCCAAGGTCCTTCCGGCTTGAGGTTGTCGCCTCCAACTATTAAAGCCTTATCTGTTACTTTTATTACGGCGCCGAATTCTTGAAGTTTCTCTTCATTGACTACAGACCGGGCAGCAACATTGGGCGCGACATCCAACCTTAGATTTTGAGCTTCTTTGGTCCAAGCCATGGTCCGGTCCGGCCCTTTTTTCCACCAGCTTGAAATTGCCACTTTTGTCCCAGGCAGAAATCTGGAAAGCATTTCCATTGATGGCTGTTCCTGCATGGGAAAAATTTCATAAGTAAAGTTATGGGAAAGATTTCTCAATATTTCTCTATATGAAGCTTTTGGCTCATTCATCAACCCCCTAATATATTCGAGCATGGAAGTAATTATATCATCCCCCACCACTCCTGTGAAAAATCTGTCATCGTCAATTTATATTTTAAAAACTCACTTTCTCGCTTCTTCCTTTTTGCGGGAATGCAAAAAAGTAGATATGGTCAGGACGAGTCTCCTTAACCGAAGGATTATTTACCGTGAGTAACTCTACTTTCACTCCAGAGTTAGGTCCAGTTTGATCGAGCCATTTTGAATTTGGATGAATCAAAGGAGATGAAAGATGCGTAAATAGATTGTTATTTGAAATATCCCCAGTATCAATTACTAACCAGAGATCGTCTACGGCCATGGGAACGGTCGCGCCAACGACAAATCCCGGATTTCCTGAATGATTGATTAGAGGTTCATGAAGTAGCTTGGGGCCCAATCGCCTATCGCTTAGATCCAGCTGGACCGGTTGATCATCTGGCCGGATATAAAAAAGATTGTCTTGGAGATTAACCCTGATGGCGACTGCGGAATCCGGATTATTTAAATCTATAGGATTTTCATCAATATCAATAAACCAATAATCTCTACCGTATTGCCCGGTAAATAATAACTTTCCTTCTTCCAAATCTTTTACCAATTCCATTCCCTTATGAGGAGGCGTCCGGCGATAAAAAGCACCTACTCGCGTCCCTTTTTTAATAAGATGGGGTCGTTGGGTATAATTGACAGCCACTGCCGGAACCGGTACTAACTCTCCAGGTCGAGTATTAATTAATTTTGTATACGCCTTAATTGTTCTATCATCGTAATAAAATGGTAGAGGAATTATTGGGGCTCCAATCTGCATAAACCTGCTTCTAGTCGACCAAGCGATATTC
>JAHFKS010000031.1 GCA_023245215.1 Candidatus Microgenomates bacterium
GTTGCTCATCCCATTGTAACATGTGTGTGGCCCAGGGTATAAGGACCATGCTGACTTGACGTCTGCCCCTCCTTCCTTCCCGCCAAAGGCGGGACCGTCTCTTGTGACAAATTTAACACAAGATAGGGGTTGCGCTCGTTGTCCCACTTAAGGGCACTCCTCACGGAACGAGCTGACGACAGCCATGCAGCACCTGTGCTACCATCCTTGCGGATTTCCCACTATTTCTAGCAGAATAAACGGTAGTATGTCAAACCCTGGTGAGGTTTTTCGGTTCGTATCGAATTGAACCACATGTTCCACTGGTTGTGTGCCTCCCCGCCAATTCCTTTGAGTTTTAACCTTGCGGTCGTACTCCCCAGGTAGCTTGCTTAACGGGTTACCTTCGCTACACCTCTTCCCGCCAAAGGCGGGATAAAATGCGGCTAGCAAGCATGCGTTTAAGGCTAGGACTACGCAGGTCTCTAATCTGCTTCGCTCCCCTAGCTTTCGTGTCTCAGTGTCAGTTATCTTTCAGAGATTCGCCTTCGCCACTGGTGTTCCCCAAGGTATCAACGCATTTCACTACTCCTCCTTGAGTTCCAATCTCCCTAAAGATAACTCAATCTTGTCAGTATTTTACCCTTTCCTATAGTTAAGCTACAGTATTTAAAGCAAAACTTAGCAAGACACCTACACTACTTTTTACACCCAATAAAACCGGATAATGTTCGGGGCCCACGTATTACCGACGCTTCTGGCACGCAGTTAGCGGCCCCTTTCTAGTAGAGTACCGTCAAACCCGCCAAAGGCGGATCTTCTTCCTCTACTACAGTAGTTTACATTCGTTAGAATTTCATCCTACACGCGGCGTCGCGCGGTCAGGCTTTCGCCCATTGCCGACTATTCCTGATTGCTGCCTCCCGTAGGAGTGGGGGCCGTGTCTCAGTCCCCCTCTGGCTGACCATCCTCTAAGACCAGCTACTCGTTATAGGCTTGGTAGGCTTTTACCCTACCAACTACCGTGATAAGCCGCAGGCCCATCCCTCTCCGAGGAGTTAACCTCTTTAACCGGCTAGGCCGGTACTATGGAGTATTATCCCGCCTTTCGGCAGGCTATTCTCCAGACAGGGGTAGGTTCCTACGTGTTACTCAGCCGTCCGCCGCTCCTTCTCACCTTGCGGCAAAAAGGGCGCTCGACTTGCATATCTCAGGCACGCCGCCAACATTCATCCTGAGCCAGGATCAAACTCTTAAAAAAATCCAGACGATTACACATCGTCTGGTTGAGTCATCCGCCAACTGGCGGATGATCCTAACCCGTTTAATGAAACTAAATTCAAAAATTCAAATTGGCAAAGAAAACTGTCTCTAATTTTCAAAGAGCGGAATTCAATTCTATATAACTCTCTTTAAAAAAGCAACACCGTTTTAGCGGATAATTAATTTAGTGAGTTCGTCTTTATGCCGAGCCAGTTTAGCCAGCCCGTTTATGGTAGCATATTGATAGTTTTCCTGGCCAAGGACTTTGATTTTAATTTCTTGTTCAAAAAACTTATCCAGCCCCTTTATCAATGACAGTCCGCCGGTCAAGATAATTCCGTGGGTGATTACCTCATCGACGATTTCCGGTGGAGACGATTCAATAAGTTCCTTTATTGCGTCAATGATTTGATTAAAGTTAGTTAGAAGAGCTTCTTTAATATCAGATGTTTTTATTCTGACTGATTTTGGCAACCCGGTTTCCAAAGATTTTCCTCTGATTATAGCGTTCTTTTCAACAGAGTCAAAATTTAAAAGGTTGATCTTCAGTTCTTCACAAGTAGCTTCTCCTAAGATGACTCCATATTTTAGATAAATATAGTTGTATATGAGTTTATTCATATTGTCGCCGGCATTTTTTAAAGTTTTTTGGGATATTATTCCGCCGCTGCCGACGATAGAAAGTTCAATCAGACCACCCCCCAAATCTGCAATTAGGTTCGGCTGGTGTGAAAAAATATTCAAATTGCAGCCGGACGCCGTGGCCAGTGGTTTTTCAATCAAAAAAACTCTGGAAACTCCAGCCTTATATAAAGACTCTTCAACGGCTTTTTGTTCTATTTCAGTGGCGATAGGTGGAATTATTGCTATTCCTGTCAGGGCGGGTTTGATCATTTGATTGGAAAAATAAAGATTGACCGATCTGTCTAAAAATTTTTTCACCAAGGCCACCTGTGCGTCAAAATCTGATATGACTCCTCCGACAACCGGGCGGATAATTTTAATAAAATCTGGCGTCTTGCCGATAATAGACTTGGCCTCAGTTCCAAAAAAAAGGTAGTCATTGGTGCGGCTGTTATAGCCAAGATATGCAGGTTCTCTTAAAAGTACACCCTTATCTTTGATGGCAATTTTAGTCGTTGAAGTGCCAAAATCAAAGTAGATTTCGAAGTTGGAAAAAAAAGGCAGTTTAATTTTTGATAACCAACTAGTAAAATTAATCATAATGACAAAAATAGACAATATTTTAAGATTTCTTTATGGCAGTCTTTTTTTTCTGACTCCGTTGATTTTTGCTCCAATGACCTCCGAGCTTTTTGAATTTAATAAAATGATTTTTATCTATATAGTAACTATTTTGATATCTTTTTTCTGGCTTCTGAAAATGATTCTATCAAAAAAAATTGTTTTCAAAAAGACTCCTCTAGATATTTTTTTAATAATTTTTTTGCTCACGCAAATTTTATCGACAATTTTCTCTTTAGACCGCCATACCTCTTTTTTTGGGTATTATGGCCGGTTCAACGGGGGTTTATTGTCAATAATTAGTTATATCATACTATATTACGGTTTGGTCTCTAACCCAATTAAAATAGAGTCGCTTTTAAAAACTTCTGTCATTTCTTCCGTCTTTGTCATTTTATGGGGATTGCCCGGAAAATTAGGCCACGATTTGACGTGTTTTTTGGTATCTAAAGGAAAAAAATTTGATAATTCCTGCTGGGACAATGCTACTTTGCAATTCCGGCCGGAAGACAGGGTTTTTTCTACACTTGGCCAGCCCAACTGGTTGGGGGCATTTTTGGCGATTAATTTTTTTATCGGCCTTTATTTTTTGCTGAAAAATAAATCAAATACCAAATACTTAATACTAAATACTTTATACTTATTTTCGAATTTTATCTTTATAATCTTCACCCGATCCCGTTCGGCGCTTGTTTCAATCGGCGTGGGTTTGCTGATGTTGCTGGCTTATTTTGTTTATACAAAAGTTAAAGATAAGAGAAAGTTTTTATTAATGGCCGGCGCTTTATTTGTTTTTATATCGGCGATTTTTCTTTATACCCAGAGAGATTTTTTTAACCTTAACTCTTCTTCAATAAAAGCCGCCAATGTTACAGAATCTTTAGACATAAGAAAAATTGTTTGGAAAGGCGCGCTTGATTTGGGGAAGAAATATCCTTTTTTTGGAACCGGTTTGGAAACATTCGCCTATAGCTATTATTTTGTCCGTCCGGTAGAACACAACCTGACTTCAGAATGGGACTTTGTCTATAATAAAGCTCATAACGAGTTTTTTAATTATCTGGCGACGACGGGTTTCACCGGTTTAGCCAGTTATTTATTATTAATCGGAGTTTTTATTTATTTTGTTCTTTCAAAACTAAAAATTCAAAATAAGGACATTCCCTTGAGTCTTTTTTTATTTTCTGCGTATTTGACAACCCTGATAACCAACTTCTTTGGTTTTTCGACGACAACAATAAACATTTTCTTTTACTTGATACCGGCTTTTATTTTTGTTTTGCAGGGAGCAGAAAAAACAACCGTCCAAACGGCTGAATTTAAAAAGATATCTAATTACCAATATTTGTTAATTTTTATTTTTTCAATTGCCGCCTCTTACGGACTTTTTTGCACTTTTTCTTACTGGTTAGCAGATACGTATTATGCATTAGGTGTAAACTATTCCAAACCGCAAATTTCCGATTACCAAAAAGCCGCTTTTTATTTCGAAAAAGCAATAAAAATTAGGGATGAACACATATACGAAGACAGGATGTCTTCGAGTCTTTCTTATCTCGCGGCGATAGCTGCTTATCAAAAACAAGCTGATGCCGCTAAACAAATAGTTGCTTTAAGCGATTATTATAATCAGAAAACTCTTTCAGCTTCCCCGGAGAATGTCTTTTATTGGAAGACCAGAGCTAAAAATCAGTATCTTTTTTATCAGGTAAATTTGGACATCAATGAATTGTATGAAGGCGTTAAAGCGCTTCTAACCGCGCAAAAATTAGCTCCAACAGATCCTAAAATTCCCTATAGTTTAGCTGTCTATTACTCACTTCTTTATGATGCTGACAAAAGTCAGATACAAAAAGATAATTGGCATAAGCAGTCAATCTCAGAAATTGACAAGGCTCTTAACTTAAAAAAAGATTTCCAGGATGGCTTGACTCTCAAAAAAGAACTCCTAAAAAAATATAATGCCCTTTAAGGATTTATGTTTGTGCTGGAGATTCCCCAGATGCAGCTAACGGTATTATTGTCTTTGTCCTTGCAGTTTTTATTACAGGTGAATCTAGCAGGGCTGCTTAAATATGGAAGCATTTGTTGGTCATTTTCCAAACAAGCATAAAGTTTATAATAACTGCCGTCAGCCGGAGCTTCATAGAAATAAATAGTTCCAAGAGGGTCTGTCGGTACTCTATTCATGTAAACTTTTCCCGAGTCTGCAAATTGAGCGTCGAATACGAAGCCCGGGTCTGGTGCTTGAGTCGGATAGGCTCGCTTATCTTCATAATAAAGCTCTAAAGCCTTTTGTATTTGTTCCAAATCCGCTTTTCTCCTAGCGTCTCTGCCTTTTTTTAAAGAAGTAAAAAAATTACCGATTATCAGCGCCGCCAAAACACCAAGAATAATAATCACTACTAATAGTTCTATCAGAGTGAAGCCTTTTTTATTATGCGAGAAAAGCATTTAGATAAACCTTACTTTATACAATAATAACAGTTGTCGGCTGGATTTCCTGTAGGGCATCCCGATTGCTGGGACGCTAAAGTACCATCCTTGTTAAATTTTGTATTCCCGTTGCTGGAAAAAGACTTGGATGTCGGTTTATAACAAGCGGCGACTGAAGGCGGGTCATTAAGTCCCGTAACCCAAATATTACCCAGCTGTCCTCCTGCCAATTGGACAAAGTCCGCTTTCAACTCTCCTGTGGTAACGATGTTTGCGATGGCGGTTGCCGACAAGCTTTCGAGTGTTACGGTGGCAGGATCTGTGCATGTAGTTGCGTCAGAACACCAAGGCATATAATTTTTTATCGAGTAGTAACGGACGGCGGCTCCCTGAAACTCTGCCGCTGTATTTCGAATTCCTGTGTCAGTACCTTTTTTGAGCTGTTCAAACGGATCAAGCGCTGCTAAGAGGCCTACTGCTAAAGCACCAAGAAGAGCAATAACAATTAAAAGTTCGATGAGCGTGAAGCCTTTTTTGAAGTTTTTCATATTAAATTCATTATTAATGATTTCATTAATTTTGTCAAGAGGTTAATGTTTTCGTTTGTCAGTCCAGTTTTTATATGGTATTATATTGTCTATGGCTCCCCTACCAAAAAGAAAACATTCGACTCAAAGAACAGGCAAAAGAAAAGCCGCAAAAGCAAAACTATTACCCTTGCTCGTTAAATGCGGAAATTGCGGAAAAATGAAGCTGCCTCACCGAGTTTGCAAATACTGTGGAAAATAAAATGGATCCAAGACATCAACAGCGGTTAAAGATTGTTCAAGAACTTTACAGTCAGGAATTTACTGCCCAACCTTTACTTTCAGCAAAATCAAAACTTATTTTGAAGTCGCAAGCAGATTTGACCGGCTTGGTAAAAAAATATGCCCCCAAGTTTCCGGTCAACAAGATTGCCAAAATAGACTTGGCGATTCTAAAGCTGGCGATTTATGAATTGACTATTGAAAAGGAGCAGCCAGCCAAGGTAATTATTAACGAAGCAGTTGAGTTGGCTAAAGAATTGGGCAGTGAAAAATCTTACGCATTTATAAATGCAGTTTTGGGGAAAATCTATGATACAAAAACTTGAAAATCTTGAAAAGAAAATAAAAATAACGTTTAAAAGCCGGGATTTATTGACAAATGTTTTTATCCACCGATCTTACTTGAATGAACACAAAAACTTTAGGCTTCCTTCAAATGAAAGGCTTGAATTTTTAGGCGATAGTGTTTTATCACTGATTACATCAGTCTACCTTTTTAAACATTTTCCATATCTTGAAGAAGGAGATTACACGGAAATCAAAAGCGCGGTAGTTAAAACGGACAGTTTGGCCGAATCATCGAAGGCTTTGGGCCTAAACGAATACCTGTTCATATCGAAAGGGGAAGAAAAAAGCCAGGGAAGGGTTAATAAAAACATTTTGGCTGATTCTTTTGAAGCTTTAATTGGCGCGATATTTTTAGACACGAGCTTTGAAAAGGCTTATCAGTTTGTCTGCCGGTTTTTGTTCAGGGATAAGCTGGATTATTTGGTAAAGAATAAAGAGTATCTGTCGCCAAAAAGCCGTTTACAGGAGATAATCCAGGGAAGATTTAAGGCAATTCCTCAGTATAAAGTCCTAAAACAGACGGGCCCGGAACATAAACGGATTTTTGAAGTAGGCGTCTTTTTCAGGGGTAAAAAACTGGGTATTGGAATCGCCCCTTCCAAAAAAGAAGCAGAAGAAGAAGCTGCTAAAAAATCCTTTGAAAATCTGGGCATTTTATGATATATTTTGTTCTCTATGGCAGCAA
>JAHFKS010000013.1 GCA_023245215.1 Candidatus Microgenomates bacterium
ACGTGCAGTTGATTTTATGAATACGGCTTTCCAAGCTAAAGAAATGATTTTGAGTAAAAATTTAGATGCAAAACGAACTGCAGTCAAAAAAATTGGTTGGAACCTCAAATTAAAAAATGGAGAGCTTGTCTGGACCTACCAAATGCCCTTTGATATACTCCTTCAACCCGCTTACCGTTCTGACATGTCCAGAGGGGAGGATTCGAACCTCCGAAGGGAAAACCCAGCAGATTTACAGTCTGCCCCCGTTGGCCACTTGGGTACCTCTGGTAACGTATAAATTATATCACGAGAAAGATAGATTGATTATTTAAAAAGCAGTATGGACCCAAGAATTAATAAAGTAGATAAGATGAGCCACCGGACCAGATACATGATCATTTTAATTGCTTGACTAGGTTGTTTTTTATGGACAAAAAGAACAAAAGGAAAATAAAAAGTAATGAGCCCGCAGATTAGAGCCGATGTTGAAAAAAGAGTCAGAAAAAGTAATGGCCCCATGTAGTTTGGAAGTTTGTTAAACAGTTTGTTCCCGTTTGATAGGAGCGTCGTAATCAAACCGATATAAGTCATCAGCGATATAGCCTGAATGAAAGACATGTACTTGAGAGAGCGATCGCTTACTTTTACCATTGTTATTATCTTACTATATTTATTTTATTTTTAAATAGTAACTCACGGTTTAAGTTCAGGGGGTATTCTAAACCCTATTTTTCCGGCTGCAACATCTCCTTTTTGTTTTGGTATTCTTAGGATAACTAACGGGTCCTTATCGTCTCCCGAGGGCTTAATATTGTAATATTCCAATAAATATTCATATCCGGTGTTAAAACCTATGGGCACTTCATAGCTCAGGTTATATTTTTTCCCCTCAAGAATATTTTTCAGCTTTAAAACAGCCTTTTCTTTAACCATCAATCCAAGTTCGTGAGATTGGGTAATATACCTTAAGTAATTAATATTATTCACAAAAAATATCAGCGCTAAGACTATGGTTATATATTTATTTTTTTGGTAAAAGAAATCCAAGACAGAGACTACTATTGTTGGGTAAAGATATATGAAATAATATTCTGAGGGTCGTTGGTTATAACGCAAGAAAGTAATTGTTGTAATAATCCAAAGTATAAGGCTGGTTAAATAGAAAACTTTTAAGAAGCCCTGTCTTTTTTTGGTCAAATAAATCAATAAAGCTAAAATTAACAAGTGAAAGGCTAGCGTCAAAAAAATATTGTTATAGAATAACAACGGTTTAAGAAAATTGCCGTAGACTTCAATTGACGACTTGATATCAACAGTTCCTTGGATACGTTCGGTGAAATAGCCGATAAAAAGCTTGCTGTTTAGAAAATTATGGCGCAAGTCAAAGACTACTAACGGCAGGAAAAAAAACAAAAAGCCTCCAATTGAAATTAATATTTTCTTGGAGCTGTTTAAATCAAGTTTATTTTTTGCAAAAAGCGCAATCATCAAAAATACAGCGGCAAAAATATCTATGGGGAAGAAGAGCGAATGGATTTGTGTGAAAAATCCCAGCGTCAGCCCGAGGAGAAGATAATTTTTGAGTTCGCCTTTCTTATACAATCTCCAAAGAAAGTACCAAGTCAAAATAATTCCTAACGGTATTAATATGGGAGCCCAGACGATAGTATCATAAACAACGAATAAATGATTTAGCGCCCAAAAGAATAAAAATCCAATTGCAGTAGGTTGATTAAACAGTTTCTTTATTACAAGATAAGCAACGGCGAAGAAAACAATATTTATTAGATAAATAAATGAAATCAGTCCGTTCGGGTGCATCCTCGAAAAAAAATAAAAGGGAACAAAAAGATATTCAAAATAAGGCCCGAAGAAAAAACCGGTTTCGCTGGTGGCGCGGTGGCCGATCAAAATCAAATCGTGATTGACTATTATGTTTTTCAAAAAATTCGACAGGTATTCCTGATCCCAGTCAAAGATGAAGCGGTTGCTTAGATTATAAAAACGAAAAAAAATAAATAGAAAAAAAATTAAGATAAATAAAGCAATTTTGATTATCAAACGTTTCTTACCCATGTAAAAGTTAATCCAATTATAATAAAAGAGTTATGATAATTCTAATTCTGTTTGCTTTTGTCGCCGGGATCGTGACTATTTTATCGCCGTGTATTTTGCCGGTTTTGCCAATAGTTTTGGCAGGTAGCGTTGAGACTAGAAAAAAGAGACCGCTCGGAATTGTCTCCGGATTTATTTTGAGTTTTACTTTTTTTACTTTGTTCTTGTCAACAATTGTCAAAATATTCGGAATTTCAACAGACATTTTAAGAAATATTTCGGTTTTTGTTTTAGCCGGATTTGGCTTAAGCCTGCTCGTTCCTAAATTGCAGTTGTTGATTGAAAATTTTTTCTCGAAATTGTTTGGAAGAATTTCCGGCAAAAAAAATATAGAAGGCTATTTTGGAGGATTGATTGTTGGTTTAAGCTTGGGATTATTGTGGACTCCTTGTGTCGGTCCGATTTTGGCATCGATAATCACTCTGGCTGCAGCAAATAGTGTCAGCGGTTCGGCCGTTTTAATAACTTTAGCTTACTCGATTGGTACAGCAATACCTATGTTCGCGATTATGATCGGCGGCCGCCAACTATTGTTAAAAATTCCTTGGTTGCTGCCCAGTGCAGGGAAAATACAGAAGGCATTCGGCGTTTTAATGATAATAACGGCTGCTGCAATATTTCTTAATTTTGACAGACAATTTCAAACCTATATCATAAATAGATTTCCCAGTTACGGTGCCGGGCTAACAAAAATTGAGGATAACCAATTAGTCAGAAGCAAATTAAATATACTCAAAACAAACAGTCTATATCAAGATGCTCCCGTTTTGGTTCCTGGAGGCCAGTGGTTCAATTCTAAGCCATTAAAACTTGCAGATTTGAGAGGCAAGGTGGTTTTAATAGATTTTTGGACCTATACCTGCATTAATTGCATCAGGACTCTTCCATATGTAAAAAACTGGTATGAAAAATATCACGATAAAGGTTTGATAGTCATTGGAGTTCACACTCCTGAATTTGAATTTGAAAAAAACTCCGATAATGTAGCAAAAGCAATCAGAGATTTTCAAATAAAATATCCTGTTATGCAGGATAATGATTATTCCACTTGGAATGCCTATAGCAACCACTACTGGCCCGCCAAATATTTCATAGACAAAAACGGTAAAATTCGTTCCACCCATTTCGGAGAAGGTGAATATGACCAGTCAGAGAAAATAATCCAGAAATTACTTGAAGAGGCTGGGTCGAAAGTGGAAAATATGCCGGTCAATAATGCTCAATATAGCGTTGAAGCGCAGACGCCAGAGACCTATCTTGGCGCTTTACGCAGGACAGACAGCAATGACTTAAAATATTTCGGTTCATGGAAAGTAGAGAACGAAAGAGCGCTCCCCGGAAAAGGTGCAAGTTTAGAATATAATTATTATGCAAAAAACGTCTTTCTGGTGATGGGATCAAACAATGGCAAGCAAGGTAAAATAAAAATTTATTTAGACGGAAAATTAATTAATCAAATTGAAGCTAGTGATTACCGATTGTATGACATCATAAAGCTGAAAATTTCAGGCCACCATTTACTCCGATTGGAATTTTTAGACAGCAACCTTGAATTATTTGCTTTTACTTTTGGTTAAGTAAAATTTTCTTTTATTTTCAGAAAATTTTTCGATGGAATAGCGCAAGGCGGTTCTCCCCATTTTAGTTGAGTATTTTTTCAAAAATTCTTCTTCAGCTTTTTGATCTCTTTTTCCAATTTCCCTTAGCATCCAGCCGAGGGCTTTCTGGATAAGATCGTGTTTATCACTGACCAACATTTCGGACAATCGAAGGCTGTGCTCGAAGTCATTTTTTCTGATAAAAGCAAAAGTAGCCAAAAGGGAAATTCTTTTCTCCCAAAGATTTTTTGATTTGGCGAGTCTATAAATTATTTTTCTGTCTTTATTCAGCAAAAACTCTCCAACAATGTTAGGGGCAGTTAAATCAACCAAGTCCCAGTTATTTACGTTCTTTGTATTTTTCAAATAGAGTTCAAAGACTGCCTTCTTTTCTTTTTCATCCGCCTTTTTAAATTTGTACGTCAACATAATCAATCCGGTCAGCCGGAATTCATGGATTTTATTTGTCATCAAAGTCTGAATTTCTTTCAGTGGAATGTCTTTGTAGAATTTTTTGGCAATAGCTCTTTGCTGGGGGACAGTAATCCCCAGAAATTTATCGCCTTCCCCGTATTCGCCTTTTCCGGTTTTAAAAAACCTGCTTAAAAGACCGGCTTTTCCGGGATTGCCGGCCGCAAACAGTTCACGTCTCACCTCATCAACCGCCATATAATGTATATATAATAACAATATGGGCAATAAAACAAAAGTATCGGTAGTCGGCTGCGGAAGGGTCGGAATTACCGCCGCTTATACAATGTATTTAAAAAACAGCATTAACGAAATTTTTCTTTATGACCGCAATAAAGAAAAAATCGCCGCCGAACGGCTGGACTTTTTACACAGCTTGTCTTTTTTAGGGACGACTAAAGTCAACGTCGCCGAAGACATCAGTGACTTGAAAGGAAGCGATATTATTGTTTACGCCGAAGGCGCTGCCCAAGCTCCCGGAGAATCACGCCTTGAGCTGGTCAAAAAAAATACTGAGATCTTGGAAGCAGTCCTACCTGAACTATTAAACCATTCGCCCAATAGCACGATTTTGATTGTTTCCAACCCAGTGGATATTCTGACTTTTAGAGCCTATAAATTGGCAAAAATTAAAAGGGGAAAGATATTCGGGTCGGGAACAACTCTTGATACGGCGCGTTTCCGCTATTATCTTTCCGAATCCCTGCATGTTAGTCCGATCAATATCCACGGATACATTCTGGGGGAGCACGGCGACAGTTCTTTCCCGACCGTCTCGACGGCAAACGTCGGTGGAGAGCTAATTGAAGCGCTTAAAGGCTATTCAAAAGACATGGTGATGGAAGCTTATAAAAGCGCCCGCGACGCCGCCTATGAGATAATCGCCGGTAAAGGCGCGACCTATTATTCAATTGCTGTTGTTATCGATCAATTGGTCCAAACCTGCCTCAATGATTCGAGAAGAATTTTTCCGGTGTCGGTTCCTCTTACAGGTGAATATGGCTTCAGCGATGTTTCTTTGAGCGTACCATGCGTTTTGGGAAAAGACGGAGTCGAGAAAATTATTGAGCTCGGTCTGTCAGGTGAAGAAAAAGAAATGATGAAAAAATCAGTGGAAACTCTAAAAAAATTTATTTGACAAGAACAGTTATCTCTCCCTTATATTGTTTTCCAACCAATTCGCTTGTTTTGCCCCTCGCCACTTCTTCAAATTTTTTAGTTATTTCCCGGCAGATGGCAATCTCTGGATTCCATTGCGGTGGAAAGCTTCGCAGCGTTTCATCTATTCTCTGGGCAGATTCATAAAAGACAAAGACAACTTCGGGAAAGGAAATTTTGACAGACATTAATTTATGCACTAATTTATTTTTTTCCGATTGTTTTTTAGGAAAAAAACCCAAAAACATAAATTGGGAGGGGTCAAATCCGGAAATAGTCAAGGCGCTTATTACCGCTGAGGGACCAGGGATAACGGTCAGAGGAATTTTTTCTTTGACGCAGGTTTTGACCAATAGATAACCAGGGTCAGAGACTAATGGGGATCCGGATTCAGAAATAAGAGAAATATTTTTATTCTGTTTCAGCCATTCAATGACTTCGGGTAGTTTTTCAAACTCTTTTTCTCTATAATAAGAAATAATTTTCATGTTGTTCTTGACTGTCAAGGCAAAACGCTTTTGAATGGCATCGATAAGAATTTGAGCCGAACGGGTGTCTTCGGCGAGGATAATATCGGAAGATATCAAAGTTTTTGCCTGACGAAGAGAAATATCATCCAAGTTTCCTATAGGTGTTGAGACTATAAATAACATATGATTGAAAAAATAGTTGTTTTCCTGACAGGATTAATTATATCAATAATATCCACTTCCGGTTATTTCGGCGTTTTTTTGCTGATGGGCGCTGAGTCGGCTCTCATACCCATTCCTTCAGAAATCACCATGCCTTTTGCCGGTTATTTGGCCACAACGGGCAAGTTTAATATCTACCTGTTGATTTTGGTCGGCGCCTTGGCTAATTTATTTGGTTCCATATTAGCCTATTGGTTAGGATATTGGGGAGAAGATCATTTTATCAGGCAGTTAATCAAAAAATACGGAAAATATCTGTTAATTACAGAGCACGAGTATGAAAGATCAGAAAATTGGTTTAGAAAATACGGAGAAAAAATCACTTTTTTTTCCAGACTGCTCCCGGTGGTGCGGACTTTTATTTCTTTGCCGGCAGGTGTTGCCAAAATGAATTTTTTCAGATTCTCCGTCTTGACCTTTATGGGTTCGCTTCTTTGGTCAGGGTTGTTGGCCTATGTCGGTTTTGTTTTGGGAAAAAATTGGAATTCACTCCACGGCTATTATCAGAAATTTGAGTATGTGATTGTTTTCGCCATTCTGGCAGCCGGTATTTACTACGTAATCCATAAGGTTCAAAAACTCCGTAAAAAATGATAAAATAAAAGGTTAAACTTTTTTTCCCGATGTTTAAACTTAAATCATCTTTTAAACCAACCGGTGACCAGCCGCAGGCGATAGACAAACTTATTGCCGGGATTAAAAAAAAGGAAAAAAATCAGGTTCTTCTTGGTGTGACTGGGTCGGGTAAGACTTTCACCATGGCTAATGTCATCCAGAATTTGCAGATGCCGACTTTAATAATCTCCCATAACAAAACTCTGGCCGGGCAGCTCTATCAGGAGTTCAGAGATTTTTTTCCAAACAACGCCGTTTCTTACTTTGTTTCTTACTATGACTATTACCAGCCGGAGGCATATATACCGACGACTGACACTTACATTGAAAAAGAAGCCCAGATAAACGAATTAATTGACAAACTCCGGCTTCAGTCAACGACCAATATTTTGACCAGGTCCGACGTAGTTGTGGTTGCTTCAGTTTCCTGCATATACAACATCGGTTCACCGGTCGAATATGGAAAGTTCATTTTAGAGGCGGAAGTCGGACAAGAGATCGATCCAAAAAATATTCTCAGGCGGTTGACGGAGCTGCAATATGAAAGGTCGGAGTTTGAATTCAAAAGAGGGACATTCAGAGTCAGGGGTGAAAAAATTGATATCTACCCGGCCTACGAGGATAACGGCTTCAAATTGACATTGGTTGATAATGTCGTTAAACAAATAACGAAATTTGACCCTTTGACCGGCAAACAGATAACCAATTCACCGATAAACAAACTGATTATCTACCCGGCAAAACACTACATGACCGATCCAAATATTTTTAAAAACGTCGAACAGCAAATAAGGGATGATCTGAAAAAAGAATCAGAGCTTTTAAAGAAACAAAAGAAATTAATTGAAGCGGAAAGATTAATAAGGAGAGTTAATTATGACCTAGAAATGATAAAAGAAGTAGGCTATGTCAATGGCATAGAAAATTATTCGCGTTATTTTGACGGCAGAAATATTGGCGATCCGCCTTATTCCTTGATAGATTACTTTCAAGAAACATACAAAGACGACTGGATATTATTTATCGACGAATCACACATGACGGTTCCTCAATTGAGGGGAATGTTCAACGGCGACTATTCCCGAAAAAAAACCCTCATAGACTTCGGTTTCCGCTTGCGCGCGGCATTTGACAATCGACCCTTAAAATTTGAAGAATTTTATCCGATGGCGTCGAAAATCGTCTATGTCTCGGCCACGCCGGACGAATGGGAAGTAAAAAGGTCGAAAGTTACGGAGCAATTAATCAGGCCGACAGGCATCATTGACCCGGAAGTGATTATTCGGAAAGCCGAAGGTGAAGTCCCTGACTTGGTTAAAGAAATTGAAATAAGGGCAAAGAAAAACGAAAAAATATTGGTGACGACTTTGACAAAGAAAACCGCCGAAGACCTGACAGGATATCTTAAAGAAAAAAATATCCGCGCGTCTTATCTCCATTCGGACATCCAAACATTGGAAAGGTCGGATATTTTAGATAATTTGAGAAAAGGGGAATTTGACGTCCTCATCGGCGTCAACCTTTTGAGGGAAGGGCTGGATTTACCCGAAGTTTCATTGGTGGCGATTTTGGACGCCGACAAAGAAGGCTTCTTACGTTCGCGAACATCGCTTGTCCAGACAATGGGAAGAGCCGCCAGAAATGTGAAAAGCCAGGTTATCCTATACGCCGATACAATAACAAAATCGATAAAAGAAGCCGTGGCGGAAATCGACAGAAGAAGGCGATATCAATCAGACTACAACAAAAAAAATAAAGTTACCCCAAAAAACATTTATAAGCCGATCCGGGAAAGAATTATAGCCAAAGATCCCGCCTCCATCCTTTCAGATTTCGGCAGGGCGATGGAAGAATTTGATTTGAAGAAAATAAAGACAGAATCATTAACGCCTTACGACAAAAAGAAAATTGTCAAAAAACTTGAAATTGAAATGAAAAAACAGGCAGAAGATTTAAATTTTGAGCTGGCAATAAAAATTAGAGACAAAGTTAAGGAATTAAAAGAATGAATATAGATAAAATAATAATTAAAGGCGCCCGGCAGCATAATCTAAAAAATATCAGTCTGGAAATTCCGAAAAATAAACTCGTGATAATCACCGGCATTTCCGGGTCGGGTAAATCGTCTTTGGCCTTCGATACTATATATGCCGAAGGGCAAAGGCGCTATGTTGAATCGCTATCAGCTTATGCCAGGCAGTTTTTAGGGGTAATGGACAAGCCCGACGTTGATTTCATCGAAGGGCTTTCGCCTTCAATTTCCATAGACCAAAAAACCGTTTCCCATAACCCCCGGTCAACTGTGGGAACGATTACTGAAGTCTATGATTTTTTCCGGCTTCTTTTTGCCAGAGTCGGCCACCCCCACTGTCCGAAATGCGGGAGAGAAATCACTAAAATGTCTCTCGACGAAATCAACGACAAAGTTATCGAACAAATTGTAAAACGTCTTCAAGCCGACAAAATCAAGCCCTGCTCATTTACGGTTTTGTCACCGATTGTTAGGTCAAAAAAAGGCGAATTTAAGGATTTATTTGATAATTTACAGACCAAAGGATTTTCAAAAGTAAGGGTCGACGGCCAGGATAAAAAAACCGGCGAGGAGATAAATTTAATAAAAACAAACAAGCATGATATAGAAGTCGTTGTCGACCAGTTTTCCTTAAACTTAAGACAAGCAAAAGATGCAGTATTTATTTCCAATCTTAGATCGCGGTTGTCGACTTCTTTGGAGCAATCCCTAAATCTTTCCGACGGCTTGGTTATAATCAGCTTTGATAAAGAAGAGCATTTGTATTCGGAAAAATTTTCCTGCCCGGTTGATAATATTTCTTTGCCCGAACTGGAACCGAGGATGTTTTCATTTAATTCTCCCCTGGGCGCCTGTGAGCAGTGTCGGGGAATCGGTACTATATTCGCCGTCGACAAAGAATCGGTTCTCAACAAAAATTTGAGCATTCTTGAGGGCGGTATCCTTCCTTTTAACAAATTTTTTTTTCACGAAACTTGGTACATGAGATTGATAAAGGAAATGGCCTTGGAAGAAGATATAGACTTAAATAAACCGATCAAAGAATTGAACAGCAATCAGATGAAAATTCTTCTTTATGGTACCGACAAAGTTTATAGGGTGCCGGGGACAAACCGATTTGGAAAACCGACGACAATCTACGAGAAATTTTCCGGCATTATTTCCGAACTCGAGCGAAGATATTTCGAGTCGACAGGAGACTACAGTAGTTTTGAAATCCAAAAATATATGAAAGAAGAAGTCTGCCTGATGTGCAAAGGCGATAAACTCAAACCGGAAATACTTTCGATTACAATTGACAAAAAAAACATCGCCCAGCTTTCGCTTTGTTCGATTGAGTTCCTGACAAATTATTTCCGATCATCTCTTCCACCAGTTTTTTCCCCATATGAAAACCAAATCGCTAAACCGATTATTAAAGAAATTCTCACCCGTCTTAGTTTCCTGGACAATGTCGGGCTATCCTATCTGACTGTTGCCAGGACGGCTAAAACTCTTTCGGGAGGAGAGCTGCAAAGAATAAGGCTGGCCTCCCAGATCGGTACTGGCTTGACAGGAGTTCTCTATGTTTTGGACGAGCCGTCAATCGGCCTGCACCCCAAAGACGTTTCTTCCCTGATTACCACCCTGAAAAAATTGAAGGATTTAGGGAACAGTTTAATAATCGTTGAACACGATTGGGAGACAATTGAGTCGGGCGACCACATCATTGAACTGGGGCCCAAAGCCGGCAAGCACGGCGGTAAAATAGTTTTCAACGGAAGCTTGGCTGCCATCAAGAAAAGTCCTAATTCTTTGACCGGCCAGTTCTTGTCGGGAAGGAGAAGAATCTCATCACCTGACAAAAAATTAGTCAAACATAACGGTGAAATCATTGTCAGAGGCGCTAAGGAACATAATCTAAAGAATATTACCGTCAGATTGCCATTGGGTAACTTAATCGCAGTCACCGGCGTATCCGGAAGCGGAAAGTCGACATTAATTACTGAAACAATCTATCCCGGGCTGAAATATTATATCGATGGTTACTTCAATCAAAAGATTGGAGAATTTTCCAATCTGGAAGGGCACCAATATGTTGATAGAGTTTATCTTGTTGACCAGTCTCCAATTGGACGGACGCCCCGGTCGAATCCTTCAACATACGTTGGATTTTTTGACGAAATTCGGGAAATTTTTGCGACGACAACGGACGCGAGGGTGGCCGGTTTCAAGAAAGGCCGGTTTTCTTTTAATATTAAAGGCGGCCGCTGCGAAAAATGCCAGGGCGCCGGAGTTCTAAAAATAGAAATGCAGTTTTTGAGCGATGTTTATGTTGTTTGCGACGTCTGCGACGGCAGGCGGTATAACAAAGAAACCCTGGAGGTAAAATACAAAGGAAAAAATATTTACGAAGTTCTGAAAATGACGGTTGACGATGCGGCTGATTTTTTTGTCAATCATTTTAAAATTTTTTCAAAGCTTAATTTTTTAAAAAAGACCGGCCTCGGTTATTTGGAACTGGGGCAGCCGGCCCCGACTTTATCAGGAGGAGAGGCGCAAAGGCTGAAACTGGTTAATGAACTGTCCAGGCGGGAATCCGGTCGGGCTCTATACATATTGGATGAACCGACCACCGGTCTTCATTTCTATGACATTGAAAAATTATTGGAAACGTTGCAGGAACTTGTGAACCGCGGCAATACTGTGATAGTCATTGAGCACAATTTAGACGTAATAAAAAACTGCCAGTACATTATTGATTTAGGACCCGAAGGCGGCGACAAAGGAGGAAAAGTCGTCTATCAAGGCGAACTTGAAGGTATAATCAGAGTAAAGGAATCGTACACAGGGCAATATTTAAAAAGAGTTAGGATTTAAGATTCATGATTTATGAAGAGGCTTATAAAAACATTTTTCGTTTTCATTCTTTGTTCTTTAATCTTTAATCTTAAATCCTCTTATGTTATCGCCGCTGATTTTAAGACTGATTATCAAGTCGAATACAACCTTTCTCAATTTAAAGATAGCTTGAGCTCGAACGTTAAGTTTAAAATTAAAATTACTAATTTAAGGGGCGACGTCTACGTAAATAAATTTGCCTTAAGTTTCCCCAGGTCTTTTGCTATCAGCAATGTTCAGTCTGTTGACGACCATGGCGTTGTTATTCCCAAGATAACTACCGACGACGCCAATACAAAAATCGAGATGGAATTTTCTCAGCCGAATATAGGCCGGGATTCGGTTAATAATTTTGATCTTAATTTCGAGCAGACAAATCTTTTTAAAGCGAACGGAAATGTCTGGGAAGTAGCTCTGCCGGTGATTGAAAATAGAAAAGAAGGGAGTTATAAAATAGTCGTCACTCTTCCTTCAGATACCGACAAAAAAATTTCCATAGCCAAGCCAAAACCCGATTCAATTGAGGGAAACCAAATAATTTGGGATAACCCCCAAACAAAAACTATCTATGCCGTCTTTGGCGAGAGCCAGATTTATAGGGCCGAGTTGAGCTATCATTTGAAAAACAGCGAACTTTTTCCCATACTGACCGAAGTAGCTTTCCCCCCGGATACCCTCTACCAAAAAATATTTATTGAATCGATAAGCCCGGTTCCAACAGATGTTTATCAGGACAGCGATGGAAACTATCTTGGCAAATATTTGCTAAAACCTTTGGAAACAAAAACGATTGTTTTTAAAGGTTTGGTGCAGATTTTTCCTGGGCCTAGAGAAGAAATGCTGCCTTTGGTGAGGAACTTGGTGTCAGGTCAAAAAGATTACTTACTCAGCCAACAAAAATATTGGCAGATCAAGAGTCTGGATAAAATCGAAAACATAAAAACTGCGGAAGGCGTCTATAATTTCACAGCAAATACTTTGAAATACAATTACAAAAAAGTCAACTCAAATAATACCAGGCTGGGAGCCGAAGGAGTGCTTTTGAGACCCGACCAGGCGGTCTGTCTTGAGTTTACAGACCTGTTTGTTGCTGCAGCAAGAGAAAAAGGCGTCTTGGCCCGTGAAATAGAAGGATATGGTTTTTCCTACGACCCGCAGCTGCAGCCGCTTTCTTTGGTTTCCGACGTCCTCCATGCCTGGCCCGAATACTACAATAAAGATTCTGATCTATGGGTGCCGGTTGACCCGACTTGGGAAAATACTTCGGGAATAGATTACTATTCTTCTTTTGACTTAAACCATATTGTCTTTGCCATCCATGGAAAAAAAGCAGACTATCCGCTACCCGCAGGCATGTATAAAACTGGTGATTCAAAAGACATTTCCATAAAGGCGACTACAGAAGTTCCCATCGACAGGAAAGAAGTCGGCATTGAAAATTTCAATCTTCCTTTAAGGATTTCCGACGACAAAATTTACCAGGGAAAGTTTTTCGTAAAAAATAACGGAAACGTCTATCTTTTTGATGTTCCTGTTGAGATTAAAGCAGAAAATCTTGCAATAGACAAGAAAAAACTTACGATTGCCTCGCTGGCTCCCTATGAGGAAAAAGAAATCGACTTTAACTATAAGTCATCTTTGGAAAATAAAATATCCAAAAAAAGCCAGGCAAAAATCAGTATCTATATCTATGACAATAAACTTTTGGAAAGATTTACGGAAATTATTCCTTTCATTTATCTCGTCATCGTTTTTGGAGGCGGATCAATCGTTGTCTTCGTAGCTGTATTTATTGTCGGTAAATTAATCCTTAAAAAAAGAAAGTTATGATTGAAAAAAGACAGGTCGAAGACCTCCCTCCAAGCGTAGGCGTCTATCTTTTTAAAAAAAGAGATGAAGTCCTTTATGTCGGTAAGTCAATCAATATTAAGGCCAGGGTAAAGTCGCACCTGGAAAATGCCAAACTTGACAGGAAAGAATCTTTGATTATTGAGAATTCCGATCGGTTGGAAACGGTCGTCGTCGAGAACGAATTTAAAGCTTTAATCCTGGAGTCCGTATTGATTAAAAAATACCACCCCAAATATAACGTCATTTGGAAGGACGGAAAGAGTTATCTTTATATTAAAGTGACGGCAAATGAAACCTGCCCGAAAATTCTTTTATCCCGGAAAGAAGACGATAAAAAATCACTGTATTTTGGCCCGTTTTCCTCGGTCAAAGTAACAGAATCTCTCATCGACGACATTAGGCATATCATCCCCTTTTGTACTCAAAAAAAACTTTCCAAAGCTCCTTGTTTTTATTCAAAAATCAATCTTTGTCATCCCTGCCCAAATTTTATAGAAAAACAAGAAATTATTTACAAAAAAGAATTGATAAAACTTTATAAAAAAAACATCAGAAGAGTGATAAAAATATTAAAGGGAGGCGTCGCTGATATTCTTAACGGCCTTTACCGTCATTTAAAATCTTTGGGAAAACAGGAGAACTATGAAGAAGCAATTAAAATTAGGAGCAAAATTTTCAGGCTGGAGAGGTTAATCAACCATCCAACTTCCGGTTTAGAAACAGTCCGCGAACTGTCTTCTCAAAAAAATAACCTTGATATATTCATAAAAGAACTGAAAAAATATTTTCCCCAGCTTAAAAAAATCCAAAGAATTGAAGCTTATGATATAAGTAATCTGCGAGAGTCGAACCAGGTCGGTTCGATGGTCGTTTTAACCGGCGGAATTGTCGACAAAAAAGAATACCGCCGTTTCCGGATAAAAAACCAAAAACTCAAGTCAGACTTTGGTCGATTGGAAGAAATCATAAAACGCAGGTTTAAAAACAGCTGGCCGGCCCCCGATTTAATAATCGTCGACGGCGGCCGGCCACAAGTTAGAATAATTATGGAAACCTTATTGAGAGTCGACCGTAAGATTCCTGTCCTCGGAATCGCCAAGAATCCCGACAGGCTGGTGATTGGGAGTACGGGGTATCCAACGGTACGGTTTCCCCAGACGAATCCTGCTTTTAACATCATCAGGCTGGTCCGTGATGAATCGCACCGCTTCGCCAAAAAATACCATCTTTACCTTCGGAAAAGGGATTTTTTGGTATAATGATTTAATGAAAAAGATTTTCCGGATGTTGGTTTTTTCTGCGATAGCGATATACCTAACTTCACTTTGGGATAAAGGATTCATCATCAAAAATGACTGGATGATTTATCTAAAAGCTTCTTTAGTAATTGCAGCTATTTATTATCTGATTGTTCCCATATCTAAATTGGTACTTTTGCCGTTAAATTTGATTACTCTTGGTTTTGTCTCCGTGGTTTTTTACGCTTTGGCTCTTTATTTCTTTTTAAACAAGTTTTCTTTGATTCAAATCAAGCCATGGAATTTTGACGGTTTATCATTGTTTGGCATCGCCGTGGTTCCTTTAAAAGTGAACCATTTGGCAAATATTTTTTTGTCGGCGTTTTCGATTTCAACAGTTATTAATTTGCTTGAAAAGCTTTTATGAAAAACATTCTTTTGCTAATCAATATTGTCTTGAGTGTTGCCATTGTTATTTTCATATTAGTCCAGGGCCGGGGCGCAGGATTGGGGAGCGCCTGGGGCGGGGGAGGGGAACGATTTCAAACTAGGAGGGGCATAGAAAAAGTAGTTCTGTGGTCTACTGCTATAGCTATTGTTATATTTTTTATTGTCTCTCTGATTAATCTTTTTGCTAAGTAGGGTTTATGGATTCCAAAAAGAAAATTTTCCGCTATTACTATTGGCTAATCATTGAATTTTTTAAGAAATATAGCCGGGTCATCGCTATAAGTTTCTTTGTCAGCTTCATTGGCATCATCGGCTTTTTGTCCATTTCCCCATACATCAAGATTGCCATGACGAGAGAGGAAGTGATAGGAATGGTGGGAAATTTTGACCTAAACAATCCGCCGGAAGAGCTGGCTTCCAAGATTTCCAACGGACTGGTGATTGTAAGTGAAAAAGGCGAAATAATCCCAGTGATTGCCAATTCCTGGGAAGTCAAAAATGGCGGCAAGGAATACCGTTTCCATTTAAAGGATAATCTTCTCTGGGGAGACAACAAAAAACTAACTGCCAAAGATATTAAATACCAGTTTGAAGATATAAGCGTCAAGCCGGTTGACGACAGGACCATTGATTTTTTTCTTAATAAACCTTTGGAAATTTTTCCGACTTACTTAAATAAACCTGTTTTGAAATATCCATTAATCGGCGTCGCCGGCTATTATAAAGTAAGCAAAATACGGACAGAAACAGGATTTTTAAAAGAAGTAGTTTTGAGTCCTAATACCAAGAATATCGTTCCGGTAAGATATAAGTTCTACCAAAATGACTCCCAGCTGGTCAATGCCTATAAGAGGGGTGAGATAAACGAAATGAAAATTTCTAAAAAAGCCATCGCCGACACTTTTTTGAGCTGGAAGAATTCCACCGTAACCAAGTCAATTGATTACACGCGCTTATTAACAATATTTTTTAACTTAAAGAATCCTCTTTTAGCGAACAAAAATATCAGGGGAGCTTTGTCGATGCTCGTGGATATTGAAAAGTTCTCCGAGTTTGGCGAAGTCGCCAAAGGCTCTATCCCGCCGATTTCCTGGGCTTATAACCCCGACCTAAAAAATTATAATTATGATTTGGAAACTGCCAAAAAAATCATCCAAAAAGAAGGTATAGCCAGCGAGTCAGCCCAGCTTAATTTTGTTACCTTTTTTGACTACTACGATACAGCCGATGGTTTTGTCAACGAAATAAAAAAAGCCGGTCTGCCGACAAGTTTGAATCTAGCTTCTTTGGACAGGCCGGATAACTTTGATCTGCTACTGGCTTTCTGGAAGGTTCCTATTGATCCCGATCAATATTATTTCTGGCATTCGACGCAGACCGCCGGGAATATCGGGAGCTATAAAAATGTCAAAGTGGACCTGCTCTTGGAGAAGGGTAGGTCGACGATAAACATCGACGATCGGGAGAAGTATTATTTTGACCTGCAAAAAACTATGCAGGACGACCCGCCGGCCATTTTCCTCTACTATCCTTACGTTTATACGATCAAGAGAAAATGATATAATTATCCATCCAGTCGGGGTGGCGGAACTGGCAGACGCGCAAGCTTGAGGGGCTTGTGGCCGCAAGGCTGTGGAGGTTCAAGTCCTCTCCCCGACACAGTTTATGAATAAACTCATTTCAACCAATCCTGCGAAAGATTATCAAAAAATCGGCGAAGTGGTAATCTCTTCCCTTTCTGAAATCAAAGAAAAAGTCAAACTGGCAAACCAGTCAAAAAAAATATGGAAAGATTTAGGCGTCAAGGAGAGGACCAAAAGATTATCGCCTCTTTATCAACTTACCGAAAAGAAAAAAAATGAGATTGCCATGTTAATTACAAAGGAAATAGGGAAACCGATAAAAGAAGCGATTGACGATATCGATTGGGATCTAACTTATTTTAAATGGTACTTGGAAAATAGCGAAAAATATTTAGGCGAAGAAATAACCCACAGGAATGGTGCAACACTGCATAAGGTTATTTATGAACCAATCGGGACGGCAGCTTCTATAGTTCCCTGGAATTTCCCTTATGGCAATTTTCTTTGGGGAGTTATTCCTAACTTGATCGCCGGCAACCCGGTTGTTTTCAAACACTCCGAAGAATGCCCGTTAACTGGAAAACTAATCGAAAAAATAATGGACGAACTAAATCTACCTAAAGGAATTTTCTCCGAAGTTTATGGCGACGGAAAAGTTGGAGAACAATTAGTCAATCAAGACATTAATTTGATTTGGTTTACTGGCAGTTCAAAAGTAGGAAAAAGATTATATGAAATAGCGGGAAGGAAATTTGTCAAGGCGATATTAGAGCTTGGTGGTTCAAATCCAGCAGTCATATTCGGAGACGCCAATATAAATGAAATAACGAACAAACTCTATTACAAAAGGTTTTTAAACTGTGGCCAAGTTTGTGATGCAGTGAAAAGGCTCGTTGTCCACGAGTCGGTTTTCGATGAAACGGTCAGACAATTAAAACGATTAATCGAATCCAAAAAAGTCGGTGACCCGGAAAATACAAAAACCGACATCGGCAGTTTGGTCGCAAAAAGGCAGTTAGAATTATTAGAATCACAGGTAAAAGACGCCATTGATAAGGGAGCAAAAGTAGTTACAGGAGGTAAAAAACCCGAAGGGCTAAAAGGAGCTTATTACTTGCCAACAATCCTGACTAACATTAAGAAAAATATGAGAGTTTGGAAGGAAGAAGTTTTCGGACCGGTTTTGTCAGTAGTTTCTTTTAACACAGAACAAGAAGCTATAAATTTGGCAAACGACACAAACTATGGTTTGGGTGCTGAAATATATACAAAAGATCAAAAAAGAGCGTTGAGAGTTTCTTCAGAAATAGAAGCGGGAACAATAAATGTCAATAAAGGAAATCACTGGCTACCTTGTAATCCTTTCGGCGGTTATAAAGATTCGGGAATCGGCAGGGAACACGGGAGGTGGGGATTCCAGGAACTTTGTCAAATAAAAAACATTGCCGTCGGTTGAATTTAAAATAATCTTATGTGTCCGGCTTGCATTCTGACAATTGGAAGCGGATTATTGATCGCTAAAAGATTGGGGATAAATGACGTTTTAGCTATAGGTTTAATCACCGCAATAGTTTCTTTTGTTTTGGATAAGTTTTTAAGGAAAATAAATCACGGAAAAGTCTTCTTTCCTTATCAGCGGGTGGTCGTTCCGGTTGTCATCTTAGCAATCGCTATCCTCGTGGCTAAATTTCTGCTATAAATAAACTATGGACGTATTTTCTAAATTTTTCCAGGCTGTCGCTAAATTGTTCAAAAAAATGTTCAGTTGTTGCCAAGATTAATATGACCTTAACAGAACTTTCCTACAACACCCGTAAACTGCTTCCTTTTTTAATTCTTTTTGCTTTGGTTTTTTTGATTATTTTCTATTCGTTCAAACTGCTTTTTATATATATGGATGCAAATCAGCCCAAACAGGCGATCGTCCCAAAGCTTTTCGGCAAGATCGACCCGCCGTTGATTCCTGAAGCTACCTCGAGCGCCGGATTTGAATTCAGCCTGGATACCGTAGAAGGCAAACCTGCTACGACAACAGACAGCGCCAAAGTATACTTCCTGCCAAAGCCGGCCACCCGTTTCGGCTATAGGGAAAAAATATATCTCATGGCAAAAACATTCGGTTTTGATACAGAGAAGGTTAAGCACCAGCTTGATGGGAATATGGCGACTTTCAATGACGGAAACCAGCAGCTTTGGATAAATATTTCCAACTTCAACTTCAAATACGAAAAAAAACCTGACCCGGGCGCTTTGGCGGCGGCAGGAACATTTATTCCTTCAAAAAAAGAGATTGAGAATAAAGCAGTTGATTTTCTGAACTCCGTTGGCCGTTATCCTGATGAGATCGCCAAGGGCAGGGACGATGTAATCTATCTCAAATATAGCCCGAACTTTAACAGCTATACAAATACCAGCGATAGAACCGAAGCTAATTTAGTCGAAATTGATTTTTTTAGGCCGAATCCAGACGATGTAAAAATTGTTTCTCCAAGGTTTTTTACGAGTCAAAATTATGTAGTTATGATGTTTACCCAGGACGGTTTCCAAGTTGTAAAATCACAGATTGCTTTTTTTGAAAAATCAGACACCCAAGTTGACCTTTTTCCTGTCAAAACAGGCGATGTTGCTTGGCAAGAGCTAATAAACGGTAAAGGCAGGGTAGTCGCGGCAACAGAAGGAAACAAAAAAGTAACTATAAAAGATATGTCTATTGGTTATTATGACCCTGATGTCTACCAGAGTTATTTTCAACCCGTGTATGTTTTTATCGGCGACCCAAACTTCGTAGCTTACGTACCTGCGGTTTCCGACGAATTTCTCACCGAATTTTAATATAGTCTACGTTGGCGTCTATCCAGGCAACGGCGTTGGTGGTGTCGCTGAATCTATCCAAACTTTTCATAATGACTAAAATAAATTGGTGTCCGTTTTTCTTATAAAAAGACACCAGGTTTTCTCCGGCCTCCTCGGTGTAGCCGGTTTTCAAGCCTCCCAGACCGGATATTTCCCCGAGAAGTTTGTTGACGTTTGTCAGTTTATGAAAATATTTGAAATCTATGTCGGAAATAATAATTTCCTTGGTGGAAACGATTTTGGACAGGTAGGGATTTTTGAGAAGCTCGCGGGCGGCCAAAGCCAGGTCAAATGGAGTCGAGTATTGGCCGTTGGCGTCTAAACCGGCCGGGTTTTTGAAACGGCTTCCGCTCATATGGAGAAAACTGGCTTTTTTATTCATTAAATCGACAAACTTGTCAAACCCGTAATTTTCAGCCAGAACGTAGGCGGCGTCGTTGCCTGAATGGACAAGCGTTCCATAGAGCAGGTTTTCGACGGTTATTTTTTCGCCGACTACCAGGCCCATTACCTGGCCGTCTTCTATGACTTTTTTTACGGTGACTATCTGGTCGGGTTTATAGATGTCATAAGCAACCAGGGCGGTGATAATTTTTGTCGTCGAAGCGGGGAAAAATTGTGAATGTTCATTCCTTTTCAGAATGGGTGTAAATGACGGAAGATCGACTATGTAAACTCCTTCGGCTGAAGTCTGTGGGAAATAGAACGGATTTTTCAGGTAAGGCACAGGATTATTTTTTGTTTCCGTTTTTATTTCTTTTTTGCTGAATAAATCCCGGTTGAATGCAAAAAGATTGAAATAATAGTTATCACCTGGATAAAAAAGGAAAAGCAGAGTATAGAAAATAAAAAGCAAATAAAAACGTAGTTTCATTTTAATATTTTAATACCTAGTTCTTTCAATTTTTCTTCTTTTACGGCCGAAGGAGCTTTCATGATGGCGGTCTTCCCGCCGGAAGTCATGGGCATGGCGATAACTTCCCGGAGATTTTTCTCTCCGGTAATGCAGGTTAAAAGCCTGTCGATTCCCGGGGCAATGCCGCCATGGGGAGGAGCGCCATAACTCAAAGCTTCAATCATATGGCCGAATTTGAGGTCGATTTCTTCGTTTGACAGGCCCATAATCTCGAAAACAGCCTTCAGTCCTTCCGGAGTATGGTTCCTGATGCTGCCACCGCCGACTTCATAGCCGTTGCAGACCAAATCATATTGGGTGGTCAGGATATTGCCGATGTTTTTCTTTTCTAAAAGATCTTTCATGAATTCCGGTTTTGGAGCAGAAAAAGGGTTGTGGGTAAATGTCCAACCTCCCTCCTGGGTTTTCTCGAAAAAAGGAAAGTCAATCACCCAGGCAAATGCCTGGATGTTTTTTTTCTTTTCCTCTTCTGTCCTCAAGTCAAATTTGTCGGCGCCGAATTTTTTCATCGCCTCTTGATAAGTAAAAACAGGAAAGGGTTTTTGCTTGAGGGGGATCTTTAATTTCTCATAGACGTTGATTACCATCGATTCAATCAAGCTCATGACGTCTTCCCGTTTGACGAAGCTCATTTCCAAATCGAGCTGGGTGAACTCGCCGTAGGCGCGGTCGGCCCTCGGGTCTTCGTCGCGGAAACACCTCGCTATTTGGAAATACTTTTCAATTCCGGCAATCATTAAAAGCTGTTTGTACTGCTGTGGTGATTGGGGCAGGGCGTAGAATTTTCCCGGCTGGAGTCTGGATGGGACGATAAAGTCGCGGGCGCCCTCCGGAGTCGTTTCCGAAAGAATGGGAGTTTCAATCTCCAGGAATCCTTCCTTGAAAAGATACTGCCGGATTAAGTCGATGAATTTACTTCTAAGCGCAAGGTTTTTATACATCCTCGGGCGGCGAAGGTCAAGGTAGCGGTATTTGAGTCTGACTTCCTCGTCGATCTCCAACCCGTCGGTATTGACCGGGAGGGGGAGCGGTTTAGTTTTATTTAATATTTTTATTTCCTTGGCTTCTATTTCAATTGTCCCTGTTTTCAACTTAGGATTAACGAGTTTGTCCGGACGTTTTTTTACCAGGCCCTTGATCCAGACAACATCTTCTGTCGACAAGTTCTTGAAATTTTCTCCTCCGACGACTTGAACTGTTCCTGTCCGGTCGCGGACGTCAATAAAGACAATATTTTTGTGGTCGCGTTTCGAATCTACCCAGCCGAAAAGCTCGATTTCCTTACCTACTTTTTCAATAGTTTGTTCAATATATAAGGTTTTCATATTAGCTAATGACTAATATTACATTCTTTTTTTTCCTTTGACAAGGTAAAGTTGGTATGTTATAAATATAACCTATAATTATGAGTGAAATACGTAAACGAGGTTTTGAAATTAAAAAAGCCTTACCATTATTAGCTCTTGCAGCTACAGGAATTGGATTAGCATTGTCAGCTAATCCTGATCTTATAATAGCATTATTGCGAAAAGAGCATAGAGAAACTTTTAAAAATTTAATTAAAGGAAGCAACGAAAGAGAAGAGATGGATATTTATATGCAATATATTCCAGACGGATCAGAACCTGTTGTTGCACAATGGATAAATGATGCAATGTCGGGTAACAGTAGAAGAATTAATAGAGGTCAGATTAAACCTCATATTGTAATGGCGGATGTAGTTCAAGGTGCTTATGAGTTAGCAGTTAGCGGAAGAAATTTAAATAGCAAAAGAAAACATAAATAATTATTTCTTACAAAAATATTATTCTAGTCTGCTAAAATAGTCTTTATGAAATTAAATCCAAACCATTTTACTTTTAGGATTCTTATCACCGCATACAGGCGGAGGTAATTATTTATTGTAAATAATGCCCCGCCGAAAGGCGGGTTTTTTATAGTTAATAAAAATATGACAACCCAAGATGTATCAGGAAATGTAAATATTTTTGCATCACTGCGATTGATCGACAGGTTTTGTAAAGGCGAATGTCAATTAAGAAAACCATGTGATCCGAAAATGGAGACAGATGAATCATGCGTTATACCAGAACCGAATAAATTAATTTTAGGCAGGATAGCGCAAGGATTATGCCCTATTGCTAATCGGGTTTACCCCCGGGAAGGATGGTCGCCAGGACCTTTTGGATGCGAGCGCTAAAAATCTATGAAAACTAATCTATATAAAAATATTATTATCCTCATTCTTCTTGCTCGCATTGTTGAGCTTATGGTTGTGTGGGGTAAAACGTAAATTACTTTTTTTTATGTCCAAAAAACTATGTCATAAAATCTTTGTGTTATGAATAATTGCCATGCATGCTGTGAAGAAACGCGGCTCAGGTTAAATTTCGTGGAGGCCGCAGCTTTGCGTAATTTAGGGACGACTCTTGATAATTTAATTCCAGGCAGCAGCGATTGTTTGAGGATCAGGCAAGAGCGGGGTCTGGGTCCTTTGATTAATTCAAAACCATAAAATTTTTCCCCTTAATTTTTCTCTTCCATTCCACCTGTCAATTTCCAGGGTATAAACGATTTTTATTTTTTCTCCTCTTGATAGTTCGTTAAACTTGTCTGCTTTGTTAAAGGCGATTAATTCAAGTGACCCGATGAATACTTTTAGATGTGTGTTGGTTTTTCCGAAAAGCTGCGCCCCAGTTAATTCGGTTTCGCTAAGAAAAGTCGGCTTGGGGTTGCCGATGCCGAACGGTTCAAGAGACTCCAAGTCTTTTACCATCTCAATATTTATCTTGGAAACGGGAATTTTAATGTCGGCCGTTATCATTCTTTCCAAATCCTTATCTTTAATCAGTTTGTCAGCTTGTTTTTCCGCTTCTTTAATAAATTTTTCTAATTTTTCTTTTGAGATTGTAAAACCGGCCGCTTGGGCGTGGCCTCCGACGTCAACCAGGAATTTCTTCAAAGAGCGCAAAAAGTTTGTGATGTGAAAAGAAGGAATCGAACGGGCAGAAGCTTTGTAAAATCCGTCGTTTTTAGTAAGAACTATAGCCGGGCGGTAAAACTGTTCGCTTACTTTTGATGCAATCAGGCCGATAATGCCTTCGTTCCAATGGTCGGAAACAAGAACTATTATTTTAGAAATTGGCGGTTTGGGAATTTTTGCCAAAGCTTCCTCGACTGATTTTTTTACAAGATCCTGTCGTTCTGTATTAGTCAGCCCGACTTTTTGAGCCAAGTCAAAAGCTTTTTTTTCATCGGTGGTGCAGAGAAGCCTTAAGGCATCAATAGCATGATGAAGCCGTCCGACGGCGTTAATTCTCGGAGCAATAATAAACCCAACTTCATAAGGGGTAATTTTTTTATCGGAAATACCCGCCTGTCGGAGAATGTGTTTGATGCCAAAACGTTTTACCTTGGAAAAGACCTCCAGCCCGTATTTGACAATACTTCTTGACGGACCGATCAAAGGAACAAGATCGGCGATGGTGCCGATTGAAGCGAGAGCCAGATAGTCGGTTAAAAAATTACCAGTTAATAGCGAGTCGCGAGTTGTTTGCGACTTAAATTCTTTAAATAACTCTTTTGCGAAAAAGTAGGCGACTCCCGACCCGGAAAGAGCCGGTATATGAAAAACTGCATCTGCTTTCGGAGTTTTATCCGCTTTTAAATGGTGGTCTGTGACAATAACTTTTATTCCTTTTGATTTGGCATAAGCAACCTCTTTTATTTTAGTGATTCCATGGTCGACGCTTATTATCAATGCAGGGCTAAATTCTTTAATGACGTTGTCAATTCCGGTAATAGAAAATCCATAGCCTTCTTTTTTTCTGTCGGGGACATAAGGCATGGCCTTAAATCCCAATAAATGAAGCGTTTCCCAAAGGATGGCTCCACCGGTTATCCCGTCGGCGTCATAGTCAGTGTAGACGACAATCATCTGATTGTTTTTTTTAATCTCTTTGAGTAGTTTGACTACTTTAATTAAATAAAGTTTATATTTAGGACCGAAGTCTAAAAGGGAAATTGATAAAGGTGGTAGCGGGTTTAGGAATTCTTTGATATTTTTTATTTGCCGGTGTTTTAAGATGAGATCTTTCAATATTTTGGAGTCTATCTTATCTCCAGGCTTTATTTCGTGTTTAAAAATAATCTTCATGGTTTTTATTCTAGCATTTTCGTTTCTTTATCAGAAAGTAAATTAGTTGAAGTCAATTTTTGTCCGAGGGAGTTGAAATTCCTTGCCACCTGCGAAGTTTGGTTATAGGCGTTGGTAATATGTTTGGTAAGTATATTCAAAGCTTCTTCCGACCGTTCATAATCTTTCTTGATCGCTTTCAGTATTTCCAGAATTTCTTTGGCTTTTGACTGTATTCTTTGTCCTTCGAAGGACATGAGGATTGCTTTCATATAAGCATAAAAGCTCATAGGGGAAACAGGCAGGATGCGGTTTTTTCCTGCATAATCAAATAGTTCCGAGTTGTTGATTATTTCATAATAAACTGCTTCAGAAGGAATATACATCAGGGCATAATCAACGGTTTTTTCTCCGACCAGTATATATTTTTTGGAAATGTCCTCTATGTGTTTTTTTACGTCGCGTTCAAACTCCTTCAAAAAACCTTTTTTTTCTTCCTCGCTTTTGGTTCGGGCCATTTTTTTAAAGTTATCAATCGGGAATTTTGAATCAATCGGGATTATTCCTTGGCTTGTTTTGATGACGGCGTCGACGCGGGTGCCGTTTTTAAAGCCATATTGCAAAACATACGTTCCCTTGGGAAAATTTTGGGCGAGAAGTTCTTTTAAAACCTGTTCGCCGATATTGCCGCGGATTTTTGGCGAAGTCAAAAATTCCTGGAGCTCTTGCATCGACCGGCCGATGGTGGAAAACTCACCGATGGTTTTTTGCAAAGAAGCAAAAACTTCCATATTTTTGGAAAGCTTTTCGTCGAATGAAGCATTGGAAGACTTGAGCCATTCTACGAGCTCGTCGGATATCTTGGATTTTTCCTCGATTCTATTTAACCAAAGACGGATGACAACGAGTAAAACTGTAACGCTTGCAGCGATGGTAAAAACTAAAAGGAAGTTCACGGTTTAATTATATCAAACCGCCGCCCTTGAAGATTTTTGGTTTCAACCAGTCAGAAGGATTTTTTTCCTCGAACTGCTGCTGACCGGATTGTTTTTCCTTTTCGACTTGTTCGATAGGCGTTACTGGCTGGGATTCAACCGACGGCGCGACGTTGGGATTAGGGTTGACTATTTGGGGAGTCGGAGGGATTATTCTTGGCGGAGGACCCGAGACTGGTTTTTTAAAAGTTTTTTTTATAGCTCCCATGCGGAGAAGAATAGCAATATTTTCAAAAGTATCGGCATTAGTTGAATAAGATGTGAAATTGTTGGTGGCCGAAGCGACGCCGCTGTAAAGGTTGGTGGCGATATCGCGGTCGATTTCCACTTTAATGTTTTGCAGAACAGTCAAAACCAATTCGGAAATTGAGGAAATGGTTTTATTTACAAAATTTACTGTGCCGAAATAAGCATTTGTCAGATGGCGGTCGATGTTGATTATGTCGTGGCCGGTAAATTGACTTTGGTTGTCTGAATAGATAGTTCCCAAGTTATTTAGAGTAGGAGCATCTATGACGACAATAAAATCAACCGTCCCGCCGGTATAAGAAAAAGACACCTGGTTTTGATTGAGCTTTGAAAAACCGGTCCGGGGAGTGACGATCAAATTAAAGTTTTCACCCTGAATGTTATAGTCCACTTTATCAATGGCGCCGTCGGTATATGGGAAAGAAATCATCAGAGAATCTCCGCCGGCCCCGATGACGTTTTGAAATTTATCAGCCGCAGTCAAATCATAGGCTGGTTTTTGAGAGCAGGCGAGGGAAACATTCTTGCCCATTTTTGTCAATCCAAGATAAAGAGAAGTGGCAGCAGCAACAGCGTCGGTTGTTGGATTGGGAGGAATGATAATGACGCCTGATTTGCCTTTATTGAACACCTCTAAAATTCTCGCCAGGGTATTCTGTTGGTTGTTATTCATAACTATAGGATAGATTTTACCACATCGCCTACCCTGATGTCAAGTTTGGGGTAAAACATCATTCCAGCTTCCTGACCTTTCTTTACCTCATTCAGAACCTTGGTACGAATCCTTAAAGATACCAGTTTAGTTTTTCCTATAAGTTTATTTTCCCGGTAGCATTCGATTGGGTCATTGAGATTGAATTTACCCTTGGTAATTTTGACTCCGAAAACAGTTTCCTGTTCGATGACGAAATTAGCCAGTATTTTAGCTTCACCTTTCAGGTTTTTTTCCTTTTCTTCCTTTTCCTTGATGAGGCTGGCGACCTCAGTAATTTCATCCAGAAGCTCGTAGATGATTTGGTAGGTTTTGATGATTATTTTTTCCTGTTTGGCCAGGTCTTTAGCCTCGGCAGTCGGGTTGACGCCGAAGCCGATTATAATCGATTTTGTCGCTTTGGCAAGAAAAATGTCTGATTTGCTGATTTCTCCGACGGCCTTGAGGGCGATATCTATATCTTTGTTATCCTTGATTGATTCTTCAATTGCTTCCAGACTACCCTGGGAATCGGTCTTTATGACTATAGAGAGCTTTTTTTCCTTTGGAGCGGTATTTAAAATGGCTTCCAAATTGAAAACTTTTGCCTGCTGGGGAACGGTTTCTTTACCAGTCTTGGGAATTTTATCTGACGACTCAATCAATGTGCCTACGTTGGGAAGTTCAGAGAATCCTAAAAGCTCAAACGGAGTTGACGGTGAGACTTCTGATATACTTTGACCTAAATCGTTATAGATTGAGCGGACTTTAATTTTTTTGCCGGAAGCATAGAGGACGTCGCCGACTTTTATTTTGCCGTTTTTTATTATGGCCGAAACGACAATTCCCCGGCGGTCTTTTTTAGTCTCAATAATATAAGCCTGGGGGGGCAGAGAAGGACTGTAAGTTAGGTTTAAGTCATTGACTATCAACAAGATGGCTTCGAGCAGTTCCTTGACGCCTTTTCCGGTTTTAGCCGAGACAAGAATAACGGGAACCTGGCCGCCTTTGCCTTCGACCATAACCTGGTATTTAAGTAGGTCATTCTTTACTTTTTCCGGATTGGTTTCGGGGAGGTCGATTTTATTGATAACCACTATAAAAGGAATCTTGGCGGCCTTGATATGAGAGATTGATTCGGCGGTTTGAGGCATAACAGAATCTTTACCGTCGATAAGGAGAAGAGCAATGTCGGCAACATTGGCCCCCCTCGATCTTAACTGGGAAAAAGCTTCGTGTCCGGGAGTATCAATGAAAGTTATTTTATTTGTTTTATAATCTTTAAAATCGGTGGTAATCTCATAAGCGCCGATTTTTTGGGTAATTCCGCCGAATTCTTTTTCTGTGACATTAGTTTTGCGGATAAAATCGAGGAGAGTGGTTTTTCCATGGTCAACGTGTCCTAAAATAGCAACGATAGGTGAGCGCGGTTGGTTCATAGCTAACTATTATACAGGAGTTTCTTCGGTTTTTGATTTTGTCTGAAGAATATCTA
>JAHFKS010000032.1 GCA_023245215.1 Candidatus Microgenomates bacterium
TTTTGAAGGAATTAATCGCCCTCGGCCATTCGATCTGGAGCCTGGTGGCAAAGGAAATATCCGAAACAAGGGTGTTGACCGGCTTTAAGTTTGCCGACAAAGAAGAAGCGTATTTTTGTTCATCGGCTAAAGTAGTTACTTCGCCGGAAATAGTAGCTTCCCTTAGTTTTTCATTGACAATCTGTTGTCTGAATAAATCAAGGTTGCCGCCTGTTTGGTCTTTTAATTTGACGTAGAAAGAACCGGCAGGCAGCTCTTTTGTCGTAATTTTTTGGCCGATATAAACTGCACCGGTTTTGTCATCGACGAGGATTCTTCTGACCTGAAAGGTTTTCAAAAATCTTTTTGTCAGTTCGCCTGTCGTAAACATAAGTGCGGCGGTCAAAATTACGACAAAGACAGTGAACCAGTAGCGCCTGATGAAAATAAGAAGTCCAAAAGTAGCAACAACATAAGCTCCGAAAGAAATTCTGGAAGAAGTATATATCAGGATTATCAAAGCCGAAATAAAGAGCCATAGATACCTTTTTTTGTTTGAATAAAAATAAAAGCCGAGGATTATAGGGATGGCGAATACAAGGTAGGAAGCCAGGTCATAGTGACCGGCAAAAGTGGAAGAAATCCTGGCGTCAGGCGTCAGATAGAGCAGGTAGCCTTTGGCGTATTCCGGGTTCATTGTCTGGACAGCCGGGAAGTTGAAGAATTTTTGCCCGAAGCCGTAGACTACGGCGAGAAAAACCGCCGTAAGATAAAAATTAGCCAGCTGGAAAAAATCCTTCTTGTTTTTTATTACGGAAACGGCGATGAAGAAAATAATCATATATTCGACTCTCCGCAAAGAATGGAGGATGCCAAGGTGTGGGAAGACAATAGTTTTGGTATAGATGCCCCAGGCGGCTGAAGCAAAAGCCGAAGCCCAGAAAATTATAAAGAGCCATAAGAAAGTTCTGTTTAAAGTAACCTTTTTCCTCAAAAGCTGAATAAAGAAAATTATGCATAGAATTGCCAGATAGATGTCTTCGAGGCGCAAAGCAATATAAGTATAGTCAATAGTTTTTATGGGCAATTTTGGCCATAAAGGCACAAGAAAGATAAATCCGACGAGTAGGATTTTGACGAAGTTTTCGTCTAATTTTTTAAGAAATCCAAAAAGCTTGTCCATAAGTTTCAGTCAGGTATTGGTTACCTTTAATTTTACCAATAAAATAAGCAATTGCCGCTTTTAGTTTGAGAATTAGGTGGAGGCCGAATAGGGAAATGATTGAGTAGTGTTTTTTGTAAAAAAACAAAAAGCCTTTGTAGACCTGGAGGATTGGGAAGGTTTTTCCGCCTGACGAGGCGCTGCCGAGGTGAATTATTTGGGAAGGCGGATAGATAAAAGTGTTATAACCTTTTTTCTTTGCCCTGTATAAAAGGTCAACCTCTTCCATGTACATGAAAATGTCTTTGTCAAAACCTCCCAGCTTTTGGTAAAGTGATTTTTTGCATAAAATGCAGGCACCGGAAATCCAATCGACCTGTCTGAATTCGTTGGGGGAAAAGCGCGTTAAGCCGTAATAATCGCCTTTAAGGAGAAGGCTGGCAAAAACAACCGGAAGAGTAAAAAATCTGGCAGCAGAAGCTTGAGGTGTTAAATCCCTGTTTAGCAGTTTGGCGCCGAGAAATTGGACGTTTTCCTCGTTTTTCAGATAGAAATCAAAAAGTTTTTCAATTGAGCGGTTCAGGACAATTGTGTCAGAATTGAGGAGGAGGACATAATTTCCTTTGGCTTGTTTGACGCCGTAATTATTGCCCCGGCCGAAACCGAGGTTGGTATTTGTCTGCAGATAGGTCAAGTTGTTGGTTTGATCCTGGGCCATTGCTTGAAGCAGTTCCTGCGAACCGTCTTTTGAGTCATTGTCGACGACGATAGTCTCGTATTTGATTTTGGAATTTTTTAGGGACCGGCTGACGGAATTTAGGCAGTCCTGGGTGATTTTTTTGGTGTTGTAAGAAACGATCACAATCGAAAGATCGACTTTTGCCATGGTGTTTATTATATAATATATAGGTAACTTTAGCTATACTTAAAGCTAGCATAGCTCAGCGGCAGAGCACTCGTTTCATAAGCGAGACGTCAGAGGTTCGAATCCTCTTGCTAGCACTTGAGTTAAAAGTTAATTAATTTATGAAAAAATTGTCGCTTGACGATATTATTCTCAAATTAAAAGACAAAGTATTTGTCCAGGACTATTCCAAGAAAAAGGCCATAGATGGCGTTAAATCAGTGGAAATTAAAAGATTTACCGGGGAAGACGGTACTTTTGAAGAATTGGTTAGGATTTCGACTACCGGTGAAGTTGAAGGGTTTCCGGAATTCAAGGTTCGGCAGATCAACCGGTCGAAAATCCTTCCAGGAGGCGTGAAAGCCTGGCACATACATTTCAGCCAGGAAGACGTTTGGTATGTTCCGCCCGAAGACCATATGATTTTGGGCCTTTGGGACTTAAGAAATGATTCCGACACCAAAGATGTGAAAATGCGCGTTATCCTCGGCGCCGGTACTTCTAAATTGGTTTACGTGCCGCGAGGCGTCGCCCACGGAGTCGTCAATGTCGGGAAAAAACCCGGAACAATAGTCTATTTTGTCAACATGCAGTTCGATTTCAAAGAACCCGATGAAAAACGACTGGCTTGGGATGCCGCCGGCTCTGATTTCTGGATTCCGGAAAAAGGCTAATCAAAAACCGTCGCCAGGACTTCCTGGCAAAACTAAAACCTGTCTTCTAATATCTGGTTCAAGGCCGTTTTTAGGGTCACACGTCGAACATATTATTGGTTTTTTGTTTTGTTTTAACTCGGCGGCTTTATAGTAATTTTTTGCTCTTAGAGAAATATAATAGCCGCATCTTCCACATTGAAACCAACCAGCTGGAAATTCTTCGTTTTTTTGGATAATAATTTCTTTTCCCATATTTATTTAAGTTTTCCCAAAGTTGATTCGGCAGCACTTAATATCTGATAAGTTCTGACGAGAGGGACAATTTTTTCAATATCTATATAAAACGCTCTGTCTTCAGTAATCGCCGGGCTGACTAACCGGACTAATTTATAAACAGCCTGAAACGTCTTGGACGGTTTTATCGGTTTCCTAAACTCATAAGCCTGGCATGTTGCCAACAGCTGGATGGCAACAACCGCCTCGGTATTTTTTATTATTTCTCTGGCCTTTCGGGCGGCAATCGTACCAAAAGAGACGTGGTCTTCCTGATTGCCAGAAACAGGGATCGAGTCGACGCTGGCAGGACTGGCCAGAATTTTGTTTTCCGAGACCAGGGCGGCCTGGGTGTATTGGGATATCATCAGCCCGGAATCCAGTCCGGCGCTTTTGACCAGGAAAGCCGGTAGGTCTTTTGAGCAGGCAGGATCCATCAGATTATTTGTCTGTCTTTCCGATATGTTTCCCAGATCAGTAATGACAATTCCCAATAAATCCTGAGTGTAGCCGATGGGGGCGCCGTGAAAGTTGGCTCCGGTGCGGCAGATTTTTTCATCAGTAAAAAATATCGGGTTGTCGGCGACCGCATTCATTTCAATTTCCGTGATTTTTCTAACATAATCCAGGGCGTCGCGGCAGGCGCCGGAAACTTGCGGGACCGAACGAAGCGAATAAGCGTTTTGAACGTTTTTTTTCGGTTGCTTCATCAGTTCACTTCCATTGATAAGGCGGCGGATATTACTTGCAGTATCATTCTGACCTTTAAAGGGACGGACTTCATTGTATTCTTTGCTGTAAGCCGACTCGACACAGTTCAAAACATCGATTGTCATACTGCAGACAATTTCCGTCTGTTTAATCAATCTCTCTGCGTCGTAAATATTGAAAGCGGCGATCGCCGTCATAAACTGAGATCCGTTCATAATCGCCAGTCCTTCTCGATAGGCAAGGGGAACCGGTTTGATTCCGGCTTTTTTCATGGCAACGTTACCTGGCCAGATTTTTCCTTCAAAATATGCTTTTCCTTCTCCAATAATAACAAGACCCATTTGAGAAAGAGGCGCTAGGTCGCCAGACGTGCCGACCGAGCCTTTTTCATAAAATACTGGAATGACATTCTTATTTAACATTTCAATCATCGTATTAAATAGAATCGGTCTTACTCCGGAATAACCTTTGGCGAAGACATTTAATCTTAGCAGCAGGGTTGCTTTGGCGATTTCCGGCTCGACAATTTTTCCATAGCCGGAAGAGTGGGCGCGTAGCATTCGGGTTGAAAGCTCTCCGGCTTTTTCTTTGGAAATCGTGACGTTTCCGAATCCGCCGATACCGGTATTCAAGCCATACATGATGTCGCCGCGGTCGAGCATTTCGGCAATTGCTCTCCAGTTGTTATCCACTTTTTTAATCACTTCAGGAGGGCTAATTACCTTAGTGTTATTGCGGCAGACGGAGATAACGTCTTCAATTGTCAAATTTTCTCCAGTCAGTCTTACTTCTTTTGTTTTTTTCATAAGTTTTTTTTAAATAATTTATAACCATAAAAAAACCCGCCCTATTTCGGCGGGGTAGAGTATTAATGTTTAAATATTAATTACATAAAAGGCGACCCCGCCCGAGGCGAGGGATGATGAACTGATAAGTTCATAAAGTTTGTAAAGTCTATAAAGTTCATAAAGATATTTATATTAACGTGTTAATATGATAATATATGAATATTTGTTTGTCAAGTGGTATAATTTTCTTATGAATAAATTTACTTCTTATAAACCGAAAAACGACAAAGAGAAGTTTTTGGCAAAATCATTTTTAAAATTAAAGACAGAGCAAGAAGCGGCAAATTTTTTGAGGGACCTTTTGACTATAAAAGAGCTGGAGGAGTTTGCCAATAGGCTGGAAATGGCGAGACTGCTTAAAAAAGGTTGGTCTTATAAAAAGATTGCAAAAGAACTTAAAGTCTCTACAACAACCGTGACCAGGACTGCACATTGGTTATTTAGGGGCTGTGGCGGATATGAGAAAGTTTTGAAATAATTATTTCCAATCCGGTTTGTAATATTTACGACCTCTTAAATTCTTCGGCAGGTATTCCTGAATGATTTTTCTTCCAGTTTCTTTTTCCACTTTCCAAGGATATCTAACGTGGCCCTGGCCGTAGCCCAAGGCTTTCATGACTTTATTCGGTGCGTTCCTCAAATGGAGCGGTATCGGGTCGAGGTTCTCCGTGTCGATGTCTCCCATGGCCGCCATAATGCCGTTGGTCGAAGCGATTGATTTTTTGGCAGTTGCCAGGTAAGTGGCGGTTTGGGCGAGAATCAATGACGCTTCCGGCCAGCCGATCATGTGGCAGGCCTGCATCGCCGATGTAGCCAGGACGAGGGCAGTCGGCTGGGCATTGCCAACATCCTCGGCGGCAAAAATCACCATCCTTCTGGCGATAAAAATCGGGTCTTCGCCGGCCTTGACCATTCTTGCCAAGTAGTGCAGAGCCGCATCTGGGTTGCCGCCCCGCATCGATTTTATAAAAGCCGATATCGTGTCATAGTGCCAGTCGCCTTTTTTGTCGTAGTAAATCGCTTTTCGCTGCACGGCTTCTTCGGCGACTTTTAAAGTTATTTTCTTTGCCATCGAGGTCGCCAGCTCTATGGCATTTATTGCCGTTCTGGCATCGCCGTTGGCATTTTTCATAATGTGGATGACTGCCTCTTTGTTAAAGGAATGCTTCGGGTAGAATTTCATCGCCCGCTTAGTTATGGTTTCGATCTCTTTTTCCGTCAAAGAATACAAGACATAGATCTGGCTGCGGGAGACAAGAGGAGCGATAATTTCGAATCCCGGGTTTTCCGTTGTCGCCCCGATTAAAGTTATCGTTCCGTCTTCGACATAAGGGAGAAATGCATCCTGCTGGGCTTTGTTAAAGCGGTGGATTTCGTCGACGAATAAAACCGTGGTTTTTTGGAATAAACCATAATTCTTTTTTGCCTCGGCGATTATCTTTCTGACTTCGGCGACGCCTCCTCCGGCGACGGCCGAAAAAGGGACAAAGTTGGCTTCGATATAATGAGCGATAATTCTTGCCAAGGTAGTTTTGCCTGTTCCGGGCGGACCCCAAAGAACCATGGAGATAACTTTTTTGTTTTCAATCATCCGCCTGATTGGTTTTCCTTTTCCGACCAAGTGCTCCTGCCCGACAAAATCGTCTAAAGTTTTCGGCCGCATCCTGTCAGCGAGTGGAGTGTCCATATTCTTGAACATTTGTTCACCTTAATAATAGAATAGTGGTTTTTGAAAATCAAGAGGATTATGCCAGACCCATTTTTTCTTTAACTTCCTGGACAGTTTGTTTGGCGATTTTGCGGGCGCGTTCGGCTCCGTCTTTGATTACGTCGTCGACATATTTTGTATCGGCGGCAATTTTTTCCCTTCTTTCCTGGAAAGGTTTGAGTTCTTTATAAATCGCTTCGGCA
>JAHFKS010000014.1 GCA_023245215.1 Candidatus Microgenomates bacterium
GGCTGAATGGACTTCGGCTCTGTCCGCCTTGAGGCAGACCCATCTTTCGCTTTTCTGCTGGGCATTGACAGTAAATAAAGGAAGGAATAAAAACAGAATAAAAAATAGGAAGAGTTTTCTACTCATAAAATGATGATAAAGGAAGTTTGTTTGTTTTGCAAGATGCAAATTACTGGCTTAGTTTGTAGCCGATATATATGCCGGCGAAGCCGCCGACCGCAGTCATAATCACGCTCCAATAAGAGAATAGGCTCGCTCCCCACAGAGTGGGCAGATAGCTTCCCAGGGTAGACCCGACCACCATCCCGATCATCACATTCGTTTTCATGGACATAAGGATATTTTAGTATATGAAAGCATTAAAAAAGACGGTGGATATTTATTTGGTGGAGATGGCGGGAATTGAACCCGCGTCCGGGAAAACACAATTAAAAGAATTTAGCTTAGAATAGATTATTTTTACTCATTCTTGATCGCTAAAATAATCAAATCGCTTCAAGAAGTCAGTTATATTTGTCGGCTCGATAACCAACTAAAAAAATTATCTCGCCCTATTCCGATTGGTTTATCCCTCATATAGATTGAACCGGACAAAATCTAAAGAGAGTTCAATTAGTTATAAGCATATAGTTGCCTATATGCAAAAGCTTCTTGAAAATCTGACAATTGCTTATCAGTTATTTTTTTCCGTTTAACGGACAGGTCCGTCTAAGCTTCTTTTAAAAGTGCGAATTTCCCGTCGATGCCTGGCATCCCCTTAATACTTCATATATTCTTTTGCTTCTCTTTTTTCATTTCTGGAAATGTCTCTTTTCTTTTCCAATTTTCTCTTTTCGATGTCTTTTCTGCCCTTGACCAAGGCGACTTCCAGCTTGATCAGAGGCCCCTTATTATAGCAGGAAACAGGGGCCAAAGTCAATCCGGCCGAGGCCATTTTTGTCCTCAATCTCAACAGCTCTTTTTTGTGCAAAAGCAGCTTTCTCGACCTTTTCGGGTCATAGTCAGCTGACCTGGCAAATTCATAGACTTGGATCTGGGCGTTTATCAGAAAAGCTTCGTCTCCCAAAATCCTCACAAAAGAATCGTCCAGGCTGACTCGACCCGCTCTGACTGATTTCACCTCGGCGCCGGTCAAAGCAATCCCGGCTTCGATTCTTTCGATAGCTTGGTATTCGCGGTTAAACTTGCGGTTGATGATTTTCATAGTCTAATTATATATTAAACGAGGTATAATATTACTAATGGGGTTAGAACAAGCTAAACCAGGACCAATGGTTCAAACAGCCCTAGATTTAGGTGGAGAAGTCAGGGTCGACCATCCTATATCGAGCCCAACTCAAACTCCGAGGATAACACCCCCGCCGCCGCCTGGTGTAATGGTCCCTGTTTATGTACCGCCGGAAGCAAAACCTCAACAAAAAACACCTCTACTTAAAAAAACAGCAATCAAACAGTAACAATTTGCAAGAAGTAATTCTCGGTATTATAATGTAATTATGAATCTACGGACTATTCTCGAAATCCTTAGTTTTTTTCAGATGAATCCGATTCTGATTTTCTTATTGTTAGTCTGGCATTTTTACTGGAAGGGCAGGGCCCTTTGGAAAGCGGCCAAAAATAAAGACCTGATTTGGTTTATAGTTCTTTTGGTAATCAATACTCTCGGAATCCTCGAAATCCTCTACATCTTTCTCTTCAATGGTAAGAAGAAAAAAGCTTAAATAGGACTACTACTAAGTTTATCAGAGTTACAAAAATCAGACTGATATTTTAATGGAGGTTCCTCTGTTTTTTTTGGAGCTGACTTTTATGTCAATATTATATAAGTCGCAGATCTGCTTGACGATAGACAGACCGACGCCATAACCTTTTTCTTTGTTAGCGCCACCGCGGTAAAACCGGTCAAACATATGAGCTGCTTCTTCTTTGGTCATGCCGACTCCTTGGTCGACGATTTCAATATCGGCACCTGCTTGGTGCTGATCGACACGGACGCGGACTGCCTTCTGGTTAAAACTGTATTTGACGGCGTTGGAAATAAAATTAGAGAGAATAATTTCCAGATATTCGAAAGGAATACTGGTTTTAATTATTTCCGGCGAAGTGATTGTCAGCGTTATTTGTTTTTCTTTGAGTTTTCCTTCGAGCTGTTTTTTTATTATTGAAAAAATTCTATTAATCTTTATCGACTGATTCTTATTGGGAGAGTGGCTGTCTTTTTTCAACCGGGTTAAAAGCAATAATTTGTCGAGCAAGGCATTGATCTGAAAAAGGTCGCCTTTGATCAGTTCGATTTCAGCGGCTGTTTCCGGAGACGACGGCAGCACTTCAAGAGACGTAATCGCCCGCGTCAAAGGAGTTTTCAATTCGTGTGAAGCATTGGCAACAAATTCTTTTTGGCGGGAGGCCATGTCTTTTAGCCTAATCGTCATTTCGTTAAACCGGTTGATCAGAAGAACCAGCTCATCTTGGGGATTTCCTTCGACTGTCAAAGAACTTTCCATCCGGTCAAAATCCATTTCTTCAACGACTTTTGCCAGTTTTATGAGAGGCGTCAAAGTTCTTCCCGCCAAAACATAACCAACAATGAAGCTCCCGGCAACACTCAAAAATCCTAAAAGCAAAAACACGTCAATCATAATCTGTTTGAATCCGTACAGATCAGTTACTGAAATTCCTAAAACTAAAATTCCAATTTGCACCCCGTTTGTCTTTAAAGGAACAACTATTACTTCCAACTTTTGCTTGTTTAAGCTAACGGAAATATTTTCTGGTTTTTTACTCGCTTGAACTTTATTTATAAAAGGCTGCAGGATGGTATTGTCATAAATAAAAAGCCCGTAGGAACGAACGGTTGATTTTTTTGCATCTAGTATTAATGCTGAAGCGTTTTCATTTAATAAAAATTGTTTGAGCGAAGCCCCGGTTTTGTCCTTCCTGAAAATAATTTCCCCTTTGTCCAATAAAAGGTGGTTGCTGATTATTTCTTTGGCGTCATTGGATAAATCCTGTCTCAACTGATAGACGGACATCAAAGAAAAAACAAGATAAAATAAAGAATAAAGGACGACGAGAAACCCAAAGACATAGAGCGTAAAAGTTAGGGCAAAGTTCTGCCTCGTGGTCAGTCTTCGCATATCATATAGCCTTTATTGATAACTGTTTTAATCAACGCCTTATTATTTTTACCGGCGATTTTTTGTCTTAGATATCTGATATGAACATCTATAGTATTGGAAAAATCATCGACGTCATCACCCCACACATGGTGGAGAAGAGTCATCCTGTCGATGACTTTATCCTTATGCAACGTTAAGTATTCCAGAAGTGCGTATTCCTTGGGAGCCAAATTGACAATTTTATTGCCCAATTTTACTTCTGTAGTATTGATGTTTAATTGTAAATTTCCGATTTTTATAATCGGCGACCCTTTTGTTTCCGCTGACCTCCTTATTAAGGATTTTATCCTCGCCACCAATTCTTCTTTGGCAAAAGGCTTAGTAAGATAGTCGTCGGCTCCGCTAGCCAGCCCTTCGACTTTGTCTTCGGTCTGGCTTTTGGCTGTCAGCATAAGAATCGGTACGGCTCTGTTTTTTGAGCGAAGTTTGCGGCAAATATCAATGCCGCTTCCGTCCGGAAGCATCCAGTCAATGACAACCACATCATAGCTTTCTTCTTCTGCTTGAAACAGACCGTCCTCGGCGTTATTGACAACGGTCGTTTGGAATCTTTCCTTCTTAAGAAATGTTTTTAGATTTTCCCCGATTCTTTCGTCGTCTTCAATGACTAAAATATGCATGGCATTATTTTATCAAATTCGGCCTTAAGTCAAACATCCGCTTGATACAGCGGATGTTTTGCATACGAGCAGTTAAAACCTTAACTTACTTAACGTCTAAAGACTCATGGATTTCAATATTTTCTTTATGCGGCCTTTCTTGTTCATTTTCTGTTTCCTTATCGTCATCGAAATTAATATGAGCTCCTACGATGGAGTTTACCGACAAACCCGGTTTGACTGTCGGTGTCGGCGTTGGCGTCGAAGTTGGCGTAGGTGTTTCATCGTTAATGCTAGTATTTATTGACGGGCTGGTTTTTTCTGATTTTTTATCGTCTCCTGCCCTCTGGGTCAAGACCGCCTCTTCTTGAACTGCCGCTTCAACAGTCTTAACCTCTGGGACTTTTTCTTTATAGGAATTCAGACTTCCGGCTACTTTTACAACCCCGGCAGCGCTCGTCACCAATGTTAAGCCGGTGATCAAACTCATAATTATTGCCGAAAGAGACCTTTTCGCAAAAAAAGCGATGATGTTTTTCATATCATTGTTAGAAATAAAATTATAATATATGAGAAAAAAAGAAAATAATTAGTAATTCCCATACATTACTACCTTATCAAATAACACATTAAGAACAGATTAAGAGGTGTGAGGATTTTAATTACTGAAGCTCAAAGATTTATGGATTCTTCTTTTTTTGGTTTTCTTCGTGAAGTTCTGAGAGAGAACACTGATGTTACCGTCGACTTCCAAAATCGCCAGGTCAACCAAAGAAACGTTTTTGATTCCGTGCTCGCGAATGGAGGCATCAAGTTCATCCCGGGAAATCTGCGCCTTATCCAAATGTTTTTGGATGATTTTCCCCTGATAAACAAGCATTATAGGATTTCCCTGAAGGGTCTTGCTGATTTCTTTCGAGTGATAGATGAGATTTTTCAAAATCCAGTTGACTACAAAAAGAGAAGTGGCAGCCGTCAACCCGCCGGCCAAAGATGTGTTGTTCCCAACCATGGCATTTTGTAAAGAATTACTGATTAAAAGAATAAAAACCAGGTCGACGATTGAAAGTTGGGAAAGCTCCTTTTTTCCGAATAAACGAATCGCTAAAATAACGAAAAGATAAACAACAACAGAACTTGCAGAAATAAGAAATAAAGACTCCATAAAATTATTATACTAGTGTTAGAATTAATTATTGATTTATCGTTGAAAACTTCAGGTAAAACTTATAAATTAAAGTTATATGGAAAACTCTAATAATTTCATGAGGAATTTTTTTACGGCGATTGTTGTCAGTTTGATTGCTTTATTCGTTATCAAGTATTTTGACATTTCCTATCCGTTGAGCGTTGTTTCTACTAGTAAGTCAACCGAACTGGCTGTTGTAGGTGAAGGAAAAGTTGAAGTGTCGCCTGACACGGCCTATGTCGATGCGGGAATTACCGTCGACAACCGGGCGACAGTCAAAGAAGTCCAAGACACCATCAACACGATTAACAATAAAATCATCAACGCCCTCAGGGACGCAGGGATTGAAAAGGCCGACATCAAAACGTCAAATTACTCGGTCTACCCGAATTACAAATACGAAAATAATGTAAATACGATAAGCGGGTATAACGGAAATGCCACGGTCCAAATAAAAGTCAGAGACACCCAAACGGTCTCTCAAGTCATCGAGACGGTGACGACTGCCGGGGCCAACCAGATTCAGGGAGTCAGGTTCACCATCGATAAACCGGAAGTCTACCGCGAAGAAGCCAGAGATAAGGCCATCAGCAATGCCAAAGATCAGGCAGAAAAGATGGCAAAAAATCTGGGGATAAAACTGGGTAAAGTTGTCAATATTGTCGAGTCGTCACCCAATGAACCAGTACCTCTCTATGGCAAGACCATGGCCGAAGGCTTGGGCGGCGGTGGCGGGGCGCCGGTTGTCGAAAGCGGCACGCAGACTGTGACTTCTATAGTGACTCTTTTTTTTGAAAAGAAGTAATTAATTAGTCTTGTTTAACTCAAGACCGACGATCGAATTGGCCGTCATAATAATGGCCTTATCAAGAGCTAGATTAACTTCTCCGTTAATCGGGTCCAGATTTAAAGTAATATCTTTTTTTCCGTTCAAATAGGTTTTTGTCAGGCTGTATTTCCCCGGAGTCAGGTTTTTAAATACTACCGGAACGGCTTCGGTGTTCCTGCCGTCCTGGTCATAGTTGGTAAGAACCAGGCTGATTTTGTCAGCATTCTTGCTGGCTAGGGCCGTTACAAATGTGCCTTCGCCTTCGACAATAATCTGGTTGCCGTTCAGCGCATTCAACATCTGCAGAGCATACCAGCGGGGTTTTTTATTACCTTGGTGGTCCAAAATACCCCAGGAAGGACTCACTCCATCCTTGATTTCAAACAAAAAGGCGGAATCGATGTCGGCGTTGACGAAATTTCTAATCGACGCCAATGTATGCGCCGCCCCGACTTCTGTATCCGCAATCGGGTTTTTTTCCGAGTCATAGCCCCATTCTGAGATGATTCTTTCCAGATTTTTAAACCGGTCATAACGGGAGCTCTCCGAAAGCCATTTGTTTAATTTAATGATGTCGTCGGTATAGTCGTTTGTCTTTTTTGAATAGTGGTGCCAGCTGATAAAGTCGAGTTTAAGGTTGTTGACGCTGACATAGTCCAAAAATTTCTGGATCCAGTTTTTGTAAAGGGCAGTTGTCACCGGCCCGCCCAGCTTAAAGGAAAAAGTGCCTTGAGCGGCATTGGCGCCTTTGGCCGAGTGGAGATAGAGTTCGGGGTAGCTCTTTCCTCCCAAATACTTCCACTTTCCAAAAGTCTCCAAATCAGGTTCATTCCAGATTTCGTAGTGAATATCTGTCCGCCAAAAACCATCCAGGTTACCGCAGGGAAGAACTGTCGTCTGCCCGCTGTAGCGTTCGATGGTTTTTTGCACCAAAAGGCTCCATTCCGCCCAGCTTTTTGGTTTTCCGATTAGAGTTCCGTCATCAGACATTACCGGCGGCATATAACCAAGCGAGAAAAACGGTTTGGCGCCGGTGTGATAGATATCACAGACCGTCTGATCTAATTTATCAAAGTTAAATTTCAAGCCTCCCGACGGATCGCGGGAAACGACGTCGTAGAAATCATAGATATGGTCGAGCCTAATAAAGCTAGGGTAGAGTTCGGAAACCTGGGCCACGACCGGCTCGAGCATCCTCACTCCGGCTTCCTCGCCGCCTTGAGCCAGGGCTTTCCAGCGGGCCGGAAACGGCCCTGAAGTCTTCGTAACGTCAACAATAATGTTTGCTTTTATCGCCGCCGCCCTTGAAAAAAATTGGAAGGAAAGAAAGAAAAAAGGAATCGCCAAGAAAGTTAGGAAAATATAAAATAGAATTTTTGTTTTTAGGTTTTTCATACAGGCTAGTAATTTATATTATTTTAACAAATTAGATATAATGTTAGCGATGCTAAAACTAAACATCGAATTTGTAAAAACTACCGACAACGACTGGCCTATGATATTGGATTTGGAAAAATCCGAGTTGGAAAATCCAATTTATAGGCCAATTACTAATATTGAGGAATTAAAAAAATACTTTTCGAAAAGTATTATTTATAAAGCTGTTATGGACAAAAAACTTACAGGCTATTGCAGTTATGATTTAAATGAAGAAGGAGCAGAGGTCACCGCCCTTTTGGTACTTAAGCAATTCAGAAGAAAAGGACTTGGAGAATTAATGCTAAAAAAAATTCTTAACGATCTAAAATCCATAAAAAAAATTAAAATAATTACCAGCCCGGAAAATACTATCGCTCTAAGACTCTATTTAAAACAGGGGTTCAAAATAACAGAATGGAAGGAAAATTATTGGAAAGGCAAACCTCGATTGATACTTTATCGAATTAAATAATTCTATTCTGGGGAGTTCCTTTAGCGAGTGCAATAATGTTGTCTGTCCAAATTTGGTGGAGATTCTCCAATGCTTCTTTTGTATACCAGGCGAATGCTTTTATGCCAACAGCATTTTCAATACCGGCTAGAGGAGTATGGATAAGGTCTTCGCCTTCATAAGCATACCCGTAGACTTTTCCCGACTTAACCGCTCCAGCCATAGCTTCTTCATCAACTAAATCCCTATCAACAGTATTAACAACAACAATTCCTTGTTTCATTTTTGCTATTTGCTCTTTACCAATCATATGTTTGTTTTTATCTTCGTGTGTCGTATGAAGAGAAATAGCGTCGGATTGAGACAAGACTTCATCCATTGACTTTATTTCTACTCCTTCTTTAGTTATTGGAGTACGATTATAGGCAATTACTTTCATTCCAATTCCCAGGCCCAATTCTGCCACTCGGCTGCCAATATTGCCTAAGCCAATTATCCCCAATATTTTACCTTTTAATTCAAAACCCATCTCTAATTTATAAGTCCCTTTTTGAGTTTTTCTGTCTAATACTAGAATTCTTTTTGCTACATTGAGTAAAAGTGCCAAAGCATGTTCTGCGACCGACTCTCTTGAATAGCCAGGAACGTTGCTAACCGGTAGATTCCGTTTCTTGCAATAATCCAGGTCGACCCAGCCAAAAGACGTCGTCGAGAGACAAACGCCTTTAAGATTTGGTAATGATTCTATTACTTTTGTCAGTGGAGATTTTGCTTTTTCAAAACCTCCGAAAACATCCGGGTCAGGTGCGATTATATCCGCTGATTTAGCTATTTCCAACAATCTATCTAATGGAAGCTCCTTTCGTTCTTCTGTAAAGATTACCTCACCAAGACCAGAGAGAGTTGATTTTTGTTTTTCCGTAAAGCCTTCTTTGGAGACAAAGACGACGATTTTCATAAGAATTGTTTTTATTATATATAATTACTTATTATGTTACAACCCAGGCTGGAAAAGTTCAGAAAAATTCTCAAGGAAAAAAATATCGACGCGTTTTTGGTGAGCAATTTTTATAACATCCTCTATCTTTCTGGATTTAAAACACTCGTTGACAACGAAAGGGAAGCTTGGCTACTGGTAACGACTAAACAGGCTTATTTGTTTACTGATAGCCGTTACGTAAATGACAAATCAGTAATAAATAATGGACTTTTAATTACTAAACTCCTATCATCGGAAAAGGGTTTGATAAAACACCTGCATGAAATCATTGCTGAAAAAAAGATAAAGACTGTTGGAGTCGAGGCAGACGATTTAAAGCTGGTTGAATTCCAGAACTTTACCCAATATTTGAAAGAGGTACGTTTAATCGGGACAGAAAGACTCGTGGCCAAACAAAGAGAGTTGAAAGATGAAACAGAAATAGAGAGTATTGGGAAATCCTGCCGGATTGCCGATGAATGCCTGACGGAAATTGTTAAAACAATAAAAGTTGGGCAGACGGAAAAAGAAATCGCCTTTAAAATGGAATTTTGGCTCAAAGAAAAAGGCTATGACCTGGCTTTTTATCCGATTGTCGCCGTCGATGAAAACTCCGCCCTGGCCCATTACGACACTCGGGCTGACGGCGGCAAAAAAGTCAAAAATGGTTCACTCGTTCTTATAGACTTCGGCGCCAAATACAAGGATTATCTATCGGATATCACCAGGATGGTCTTTGTCGGCAAGACCAGCGACAAAGTCATCAATACGTATAACAAACTCCTGGACGCCCAGACAAAAACAATCAAACAATGCAGTAATATAACTATGTTGAAAGACCTTGATTTATACTGCCGCAAGTTGCTGGCTGGCCATTCGCCATTTTTTGCCTATTCCCACTCTACCGGCCACGGAGTCGGCCTGGAAATCCACGAATATCCGAAGCTCGCTCCGTTGTCGACAGACCAAAAATCGCCCGGGCAGATAGTAACTATTGAACCAGGGGTCTATTTTGAAGGCATCTGGGGAATGAGAATAGAAGATACGGTTTTGATAAACAATAAAGGAAGCGCCGAAACTCTGACCGGATTCAATAAAAAACCTTTAATTCTTTAACTCCTGCTTCATTTCCATGGTTTTTTCAGCTTCTTTTTTCTTTGGTTTCATCACTTCGACAGTTTCGCTCTTTGCTTTTAATTTTTCAGTGATTTCTTTTTCTTTGTCGAACAGCTCTTTGACTGATTTGGCAGCCTCGACTTTGGCCTTAAGATAGGTCACCAGCTGTTCGCCGTTCAGGCTGTTGACCATGAAAACCGGCAGGATATAGCCGACTTCATCCAGGCCTTCCTGTTTTAACTCTTGGTTGGCGGAAAACAGCTTATTCAAAGTATTGGTTATGGCAACGATGTCTTTTTCCACCCAGCTGTCTCTGGTTTTGATGTTTTCCGTCACCGGAACTTCGCCCTTTTCATACTGGGAGGCCCACATTTTTTTCACCTGTTCGTACTCGTCAATGGGAACAGTTTGAGGAATACTGATGGTCTGTTCGATGTTTTTTTCCGGCTCGGTCAACAATGGCGTCTGGGCGGCGACCACGTCTTTAACTTCTTGGGGCTCTATCTTCTGCTCGGCTGCCACGGTCTCGGCTATTTTAGCATCTGACTTAACTGCCAAAGAATATTCTTTTAACACTGATGCTACTTTGGCTTTATCAATTTTCACCTCTGTTGCAATTTTTTGAACAATAACGCTCGGCGGGTCGTTCACAGACTGATGAAACAAACTTAATGTTTGCTGGATTTGACTTGCGCCTACTTGGGTTCTCTTGGCTAAATCAGCAACCAATGAAGAGTTGGCAGAAACATAGTTGGCTATAGATGAAGAAATCTGCTGGACTCTTTCTGTCGGCAGCTTGACCTTCACGGAAACCACCTGGGTGACCGGAACCATCTTTGGCAGGGAAGTAATAATCGCCTGACGGTGCCTTATCTGTTCAATCGGAGGCGCAAAAACCGAGGAAACCATCCGGCTGGCCAGAGGATCGGCTTTGGCGGCGCGGCTGGAAAGTTCGACTCTGATGTTCATATATCTCTGTCTTTCACTCGCGGTTGAAGCCTGGGTCGGATTTTTCAGATAGTTCATATTTTGGGTTGTTTCTTTATTGGTTTCCAGCCTGGCGATATCAGTAAGTTTGTTTGCCTGCATGTCGAGAGAATGGACGATTTCTTCTGTTTTGGCCTTTTTAATTTCCTCGACTGTTTCTATTCTTGTTTTTACGGAAGTAGTCACTTCTCTTGGGATCTTCAAGGCAGCGCCGAGATTGGTAGCCAGATTGACCGGCGACAGGCTCGGAGGAGGAGCGCCTGGATTTCTGCCCGGCCCGAAGTTAGACATCAGCAAATTCTTTATTGCGTTTATCCCGTCACAACAGTAATCGCGCATGTTGCGGAGTAACCACCAAGGAAAAACTGTCACGGCCAAAAGCATTATCAGAGTGATAATATACTCCACATAAGGATCAATGTAGTTGACGTTGTTTATGGAAGAAAGCGTCTGAGCCGGACCGCCCCATAAAATATTGGTGGCGGTCGGGTAGATGTAACCAGCAGCCGACCCGGAACGGGAAAAGTCAAAGATGAAAGGAATTCCTGCTTTCCAGATTGATGCAAGGCTTCCCAAAAAAAGAGCCAGAAGTGGTCCGTAAAAAACCCATTGGAAAAAAACGCCGATCCAGATCCAACCGACATTCTTTAAAAAAGCAAATGATAGAAGAATCGCCAAGAATGGAGAAACAAAAAGCAAAAACCAGAGGATGATCTTGCGCAAAATCAGCATCCCGCCCATAAAATAATAGCTGATTTCCGTCAGTTTGAGCAGAAAAAGCTGGTTTTTGAGCGATTCCTGGGCGCCGATGTTTAAGTCTTTTATTCCGTAAAAAGCATAGTTGCTTTCCTGGCTGATTCCGGCAAAATAGATATTGAAAAGGTCTTTGCCGCCCAGATTTTCGATAAAAAATTTCATGAGGATGTCGGAAAGCTGGACGACGGTAATGACTATTGTCGCCGAAAAGGAAATGTATAAAATGGCCGTCAGGATTTTCATCACCGAAGGCCAGACTTTGACCCCGGTGTCAAAATTGGTTCTCTGGCCGACAATGATTCCCAGACCCAATAATGCAGCCGTCAGGATGACAAAAAAATAGCTGAGATTCCTCGCCGTCGTCCAGATTTTTATGAGGACCGGGTGGTTGTCGATTGAAGAATGCGTCATCACCCAATAGATAAATTGGCGCGCCCGCTCTTTGGATCTTCCTTCGATTGTAACCTGTTCATCGTCAGTCCAAAAATGGTAGAGGACGGGGTTTTTTTTGAACTCCTCATAGTCGCTTGTACATTTCTCACCCTTGCCTTTTTCCTGGTAGATCTGGTCAAATTCCGGAGGGCAAACATATGCTTTTGGAGCGACAGGAGGCGTGACGTCTTGACCGCGGGCAGTCAACGGCCACATAAAAGCCACAACAAAAAAAAATGTGAAAGCAGTCAGCCATCTTTTCATAGATTTTTATAGACAACCAAACCTGTCCCGGCTAAAGCAAGAAAAACTAATCCAAGGGCCACTTCGGCTGAGCTTCCATTGACTCCTGAAGTTGGTAGTGCGGTCGGCGCCGGCGTATTTGATACCGGGGTCGGAGTAGGAGTCTCCGGATTGTATAGGGCGCACAGCTGGGTTGAGCCGGCGCCTGTCGCAATCAGTTTAAAAGTCACATAGGCAAAAGTTCCTGTCCCGGAAAAACCGCTCGTCGAACTCGCCGAAAGAACCAGTTTCCCGCCGCTTTGCGGATCAGCAGAAACGGTAGTAAAGGTATTGCCGGTAGTGACAGAAACATATTCCAAATATTTTGTATCATAAGTCATGCCGATTTGGGTTGAGGTGTAAGATTTTCCTTCGGTGTCGATGTTGACGGTGAATTTGACGTCCTGGCCGCTCGTCAGCGTCCCGCTCGGAGCAATTAAGTCAAAAGTAATCGCGTAGCTTGCCTGCGCCAGGAAAAAAAACACGAAGAAAGAAATTACAAAAGAAAAAACCTTTTTCATATAAATTATATTACTTGATATTTTGTCAATTGACAATATACAATATACTCCTATTATGACGACGCAGCCAAAATATTTAGACGAAAGTTTTGAAAAAGTAAACAAAGAACTCCTCAAGATATTTATAAAAAAACACAAAGACTACGGGAAAAATAATATTCTGGACACCGGAGAAATGGGCGTTTTATATAGAATCGGTGACAAAATTAACCGTCTGAAGCATTTGCTCGCCAACGGAAAAAAACCAACCAACGAAACCATCGAAGACAACTGGCTCGACATCGCCGTCTACGGAGTAATTGCAATATTATACCGGCGCGGATGGTTTAAAAAGCTCAAGCTTTCCCCAAAAGCCAGAAAATGACTACCGTCTTTCAACGTTGAAAAGCGGCCCGACAATTTGGATATTTGCCGGCGCCCGCAAATTAAACCAGTCTTTAAATTCGCTCGCAGAAAAAGAAACCGACCCACCGTCTCCGCTGATATTAACCGATGAGCTTCTGCCCGAACCAAAATCAGCGCTGACAGAAACGTCACTTACCAAAGAAAACGGGCTGATCCCTCTTGATCTTAATTCTGACCTGACTTTTTCAAAATCCCAAGTATCGGTCCCGGCCGGATTGGATTTATCTGGTTGATAAAGGTGGTCGCTGGTTGAAGAGTCGTTTTTGACAAGAAGAATGATGTTGGCGACATCCGCTAATTCCTGAGGCTTAAGCCAGGCGGTTTTATTAAACTCTGAACGCGAACCCCAGTCGCAGTAAAACCAGGGTGATTCCCGGTCGTAGGCTTTTGACGCCAGATCAGAAAAACTGCCGACAGATCCTTCAAAATCATTGGCGTGTTTTGTCCACGATGTCCCTGACCAACCGATTTCCGAAGAGGAAAAGATGTAGCCGCCGTGAGTCGAGGAAAACCAAGCTTTAATTGGATTGCCGCTTTGGACCATGGCTTTTCCCGCGGTGTCGTTAACTGCCTGTTCCCAAGCTCCGCCTTTAGGATTATCTTGGAAAACCTGGCAGCTCTCTGTAGCGCATATAGAACCCGCTCCTTTATTGGTATAGGCTAAGGCATAAGAACGGGCGGCAACTGCCTGGGCCTTTAAAACTTCGCTCGGCCAATCTCCCGGGACTTCATAAATCCTTTTGATATAGTCCTCGAGAGAAAAACTACCGTGGCCGTCGACGTTGATGGTCATATTGGTATCAAAGCCTTGGAGCGAGTCATAGCTATAATATGCCTGTAAAATCTGTTCGTAGTTTTGTCCGGCCTTAGCTCTTCCATAAGCCCCCCATTGATTCATACCGACCCGGTTGGGGACGCCATAGGTGAAAAAGGCGATTTTCGGCGAAAAACCCGGGTCGCGTCCGTTGGTCAAGTCGCTATCGCACCGGCCGAGGGACGAAGCCGACCGGGAAATCCCCAAGCTGGCTTGTTTCTGGGCAATTAATTGTTGTTGAAGGGCTGAAAGCTCAGCTATTTGTTGCTCTATTTTAGATATATCTTCATTTAATTTTCTTTCTATTTCTGCAACTTGTATTTTTAAAGAGGCTAATTGTACTTTTTCTTCAGTTAATTTAGTTTTAATTTCCTCTAAATTTTTTATATATAAAACGACCTTTATAATTGTATTTTTATCCTGGTCAACCAACGATTTCTGGTAAAAAAAATCCCGCAAGGATTCGGAAAGGTTGCTCGAGGTTAATATGGTTAATAGATTTAACGAGCTTCTATTGACGTTTTTGTAATATGACCTGGCTCTTTCATTGAGGAGTGTTTTTTGATACTTTAAAGCCTCTTCTCCATTTTTTACCTCAACCTCTTTTTGTCTTATTTCTTTTTCTGCTGTTGCTATACCAATAGCAATGTTATCTAACTGCGTTCGTACCTTCTGTCTGTCTACCACTTTTCCTGATTTCTGCGAATTTAGGGAGTCTATTTGTTTTTGAAGATCTGTAATCTGATCTGCTTTAGCAACTAATGTTAAAACAGCAAAAAACATTATTAATAAAATAAACAATATGAACTTCTTCATAAAAATATTATACTTATTTCTATGAGACGGTTTTACCTCAATTTCTTTACTTGTTTGTTTGTTTATTTGTTTATTTTTCTTCCGGTCTTTGCTCAAAGTCCGACCCAGGCGCCTGGCGGCCCGCGATACGCCGCCTGCGATCTTTGCGGGTTTTGCCCGCCCAACCAACCGCCGCAGAGCTGGGCATCCTGCCAGAAATGCCTTTATCCCAACATCAATCCCGACCCGTCTGCTATGGACAGCCTTAAAGTAGACGATGAAACCAATCTTCCCCCTACTCCTGCTGTTGGACACCAATATACTTTTTTGGGTTGTTTGGGGGGTTCGTCGGGTTTTACATCTTCGGGTTCTGCTGGTGGAGTAGTGCAATCAATCTTAAACATTGTCTTTTCTGCCGCAGGAGGAATCGCTTTCTTATACCTTTTATACGGCAGCTTTATTATCGCCACATCGCAGGCTGACCCGGAAAGGCTGAATTACGGAAGAAGGCTTGTTTCTGGAGCTATAATTGGTTTGGTTTTTACATTCGGCAGCGTCCTTATCGTCAACTTCATTGCTTCGGGAGTATTAAAAATCCCCGGATTTGGAGAGGCAACCGGACCCTAATTATTTCTTGCCTGTTTTTCTCAAGAAAGCCCCGCCCATGCTTCCGGCCAATAAGGTCGGGATAAAAAGAGTGGGAAGCCCGGTAGCAGGGATTGATTTTGGACTCGTAGAAGTTGATTTATTCGTCTGTGTCTTATAATTGTTTCCAAGAGGACTTGTCCCGGTTGAACCACTGATTTTTACAGTAGAAATTGGCGTTGGGTTGGGTGACTGGGTAGGGGTAGGAGATACAACCTTGGGTAAAGACAAAGTAGACAGTTTGCCTGGAAGTTTTAATTTTCCGGTAACCACGGCAAAAAAAACCAAGACAACAACGAGGCCGAGAACAAAAGAAATCACCTTGTTAAAACTATCCATATAGTATTTATTATATCACATATTTTACTCATTGCAAGCCTCCAAAAATCATTGTATATTTGTTTATATGGAACCAAATCCTCAAGTAGTCTTCTCTTGGCGGGCGCCTCTCCGCCCCTATAAAAAACGCTCGAGCCTGATATTGCGCTTTTATCTCGCCGTAGCCCTTCTTCTTTCGGCGATTATGTTTTTTTTCGGCGACAAAATTCTCCTCATTCCGATTTGGGCCCTGGTTTTCTTATTCTATGTCTTGACGATAACACCCCCTCCAGAAGTAGAAAACAAGATTACCACTTTTGGCATCGACGCCGCCGGAGTTACTCTGCGCTGGGAGGTTCTGTCGCATTTTTACTTCGGGAAAGGGTTTGGCTTTTATACCATGACGATTGTCAGTCAACCGCCCTACTACTACCACGCCTATATGGTCGTCCCCAATGAAAACATCAAGAAAAAATTGACAGAAATACTATCTCAACACTTGGTTTACCAGGAAAAACCAACGAAGACATTGACAGATAGAATGCTCGACGCCCTATCGACAGTTATTCCTGATGAGAATGAAGAAGAGACTCAAGACGTTTTGCAAAAATTGAAGAAGGCATCTCTTTAACCCCAAAAACCCTACCCCAATTCAAAACACCCTCGTCTGTTGATACTAAAAATGCTTCTTTTTGTTTCGCAAGAACAATTAATTCCAGATCGGTAACACTGTCTAAAAAACCTGTCCGGGTGGCATTACGATACCTTTCCCTGAATTTTTTTATAAAACTGCCAATTTTTATCTGGAAGTCTTTTTTGCTGTCTGTTGTTTTTCCGGAAAATTCACTAGCCGCTTTTTCAATCTCTTCTTCGGCTATGTTTAAACCCCGATAGTTCCGCGACCTAACGTCTTCAACTAGCTTATAAAAAATCGTCGATGAGAAAACCGACCTGCTTAGATCCGGCGATTCGATATTTATTTCCGAAAGAAAATTTTTTATAAAAAGTTGGTCTTTGTCTTCAAAAAAACTCAAAAATTCATCTACTGCTTTTGGCGGCATAAAAAACCCAGCCTTTTTCTTTAACTGCTTGATGATTTTTGTAAGGTTTATTACCACTTCTTCTGTTTTTTGCCCTAGCGAAAGGCCTGCCTCCATATTAAAAAACAAGTTGGTGTCCAAAACAAAATATTCCATATTATTCTTGAATCCTCACCGGCATGATAATGTGTAAAAAATTATCTATCTTGTCACCCTTAAAAACCGCCGGAGAATCCGACCTTAATAATTCAATAATAACCTTTTTCGAAGATATGTTGGTCAAAAAATCAATCAAAAACTTATAATTAAAGGCAACTTTTTGATTTTCTCCTGTTATTTCTGCTTCCTGGTAGGCGACATTATCTTCACCTTGGCCCGTTTTTGGACTCAACTTCAGCCCTTCTTTGCCCGTCTCCAGAACAATAATATTGGAAAAGTCCCTGGCAAAAACCGAGACCAGTTTTACGCTCCTCAAGAATTCCTCTTTGTTGACGGCGATTGTTGTTTTCTTTTCAACAGGGATGACTTTTTCATAAGGCGGGTATTCTCCGTCTATGAGCCTGGAAAAAAGCTCGTGCTCTTTGAGGTAAAAAACAAGGAGCTTTTCATCCTCTTGGTAGCTGAAAAAAACCTCTTCCCCTTCGATTAACTTGTTGACTTCTGATAAAAAACCAGATGGAACGATGGCTGATGGAAGCGGTAGTTCGCTTTTAAGATTGAGTAGAGAAAGCCTGAAGCCATCTGTGGTAACAACTTGGGTTGTTTCTCCGCTTCCGACAAAGTTTACCCCGGTTAAAACCGGCCTAGTCTCATCGGTTGAGGCGGAAAAAAACAGCAGGGGAAGAGACTCTTTCAAAAAGGCCGTTTTTAGTTTTCTTTTTTCCGATGTAATCGTAGGGGGGAAGGGGAAATCGACTACAGAGTAAAGGGCAAACTCTCCCTTAGTTTTTTCTTGGGAAAAAACAATCGCTTTTTCTTTGACCTCAAGGTCTATTTTCCCAGGAGGCAGAAGAGAAAGAAACTCGCTTATTTTTCTCGGCTCAACGACCGCCTTAAATTCCCCAGCGCTTTCGTTTTTTATATAACCGTGGTAATAAAAATTGAGGTTCGTCGAATAAAAATGGATCTTTCCTTTTTCTCCTTTTAAACAGACGCCTTGAAGGGAGGTTGATGACGAAAGTTTTGACGAGGTAAATTTAGATGCAAGGATTAGCTTTTCCAAAAACTCTTCTTTATTGATGCTTATTTTCATAGTTAATATTAATAGTAATAATAGACAGTGTGTATAAGTGTATAAAAAGAAGTATGGATTTTCAAGACAAAACAAACCGCACTTTTGCCCTGTGGAGTGCGGGTGGATATTATGTTGATGTCTCGAGGGTTTGGACTATATTATCAAGGTCTTTCTTAAAATTCTGGTCCCTCATAATTAAATTAGAAATTTTTTCTTCAGCGTGAATGACCGTGGTGTGGTCTTTTCTTTTGAGGATTTCCGCGGTTTCAAGGAGCTTCAAACCAAGCTGTTTTCTAATAAGATACATGGCAACCTGGCGTGGAAGGGCGATTGAATCGGTCCTCTCCCGGCTTTTTAAGTGAGAAGGCCTGACATTGTAATAGGTACAGACAGCCTTAATAATATCTGAAGAAGAAAGTCTTTTTGCCTGGTTTTCGTCTTTCTGGGAAAAAAATTCTTCAACTGATTCGAGGTCGACCACGTCTTTCTTACCAAGGATTTTTGCATAAAGGGATAAAAGGACACCTTCAAGGGCTCGTGAGTCTCCGGTCCTTTCGGCAATAATCTTGGCCGCTTCAATATCGATGGCGATGTTTTTTTCTTTAGCCTTAATTAAGAGAATTGCGGTCCTTAGTTCGAAGTCGGGCGATTGGATGTCAACCGTCAGGCCGCCGGAAAAGCGTGATCTCAACCTGTCTTCCAGGTTTTTTATAGCTGTTGGAGGTCTATCAGACGTTAAGATGATTTGGCCGCCGGCAGAAACAATCGAATTAAAAGTATGAAAAAACTCTTCCTGGACGTGGACCTTTCCGGCAATAAACTGGATATCGTCTATAATTAATAGGTCCAGAAACCGGTATTTACGCCTGAATCTTGCAGTAGCTTTTTCCCTAATAGATTCAATTAATTCGTTGGTGAAGTTGTCTCCCGGGCAAAAATAAATTTTTTTATTTTTTTCATTCTCGAGAATTTTTTTGGCGACTGCCTGGGCCAAATGGGTTTTGCCGACTCCGACGCCCCCATAAAGGAATAGGGGGTTGTAGGCGGTTCCGGGATTGTTGACAACTGCTTGCGCGGCTGCATAGGCCACTTGGTTAGTTGATGATACGGCGAAGTTTTCAAAACTGTATTTTTTATTGAGACCCGATCTGATAAAAAGATCTTCTACCGGCGGTTCAAAAGTCAGAAGAGGTGGGGCAATTTTTTTCTTTTGGATTGGGGCAATAATAAACTCCAAAGTAAGGTGTTTTTTAAAATTAGAGTAGATTTTTTCTTCAATTTCTCTTAATTTTGGATCAAGAAATTTTTTTACACCCTGGTTGTCGCAGCCGACAATAATTTTTTCTTCAGTCAGTTCGACCAAGTGGGTTTGTTTGAGAACAGAGTATAAAACAGAGTTTTTTTCTTTGCTTGCCTCAAATTTTGTCAAAAACTCATTCCAAAAAGAGCTTAAGAGAGACATATTTTATATTTGTGGATAACTTGTCCACAAATAATAAACAATTCCACATTGGTTGTCAATGGCAAAATTTATGAAGATGGCGGGTTTTTATAATTCTCCAAGGCCTTCTTTTTTCTGCACTTCCTCTTTGACGAGGTTTAAGAAGCGTTCAGTTGAAGACAGTCTTTTATGTCCTACCAACCTGGCGATATACTCAACAGAGGCGCCTTGTTTTAATTGATGGGCGATAAATGTATTGCGCAGATCATTTACAGTGGCATTTTCAACGCCAACTTCACGGAAGCAGCGGGCGATTATCTGGCGAATGTTTCTTATTAAAAGTGGGTGGCCCGTCCGAGTGATAAAAAGCCTGTCGTCTTTTGAGTTTGTCCTGTTTTTTAAATAGTCGTCGACGGCCTTTTTGACAGCCTTATTTAAAGGGATATCTCTTCCTGGGGTTTTTCCATAGTCGCGGATATGAATCATTGAGTCGTCTACGTCGCTAGTTCTTAAATTGGCCAACTCGCCGATTTTCATACCTGTCTGGAGGAGAATTTCCACCAAAGCATAGGTGCGGCTGTCTTCTTTGGCAAAATCTCTCAAAGCGCGATATTCCAATTTGGTAAAAATTCTCGGGGGCGACTGGACGTATTTTGGATGGGAAACATCAAGGGATGGATTTTGATCGATAATACCTTCTTGTTTTAAATAGCGGAAGAAAGTTCGGATAGAATTGAGCTTTCTTGAAGCAGATTTTTTTGTGTAGGAATCGGCAATAAGCTTGTCTATAAAAGCATTAATTTCGTCTTTTTTCACTTCCCTTATATCTTGGACTTCTTTTCCGGTCAAAAATCCGACAAACTGCTCGAGATCCTTTTTATAGGCTATGATAGTAAAAGATGATTTTCCTTGGGCCTCGAGATTTTTAATAAACCTCTCAACCAAAGATGGTAGTAAAGCATTATCCATAACACCCTATAATATATCATATTATTCAAGCGAATACAAGATCTGTTCTTACACGCCTAATTTCCATTGAGTTTTTCCTCCCCATCTGGTATATTATTAAATCTTCCCGCTTAGGCGGGATAAAAGGAGAATCTTAACGATGCCCAAAAAGAAAGAGGAAACAACCAAAGCCCCAGTTAACATAATGGAGGCTCTTCTCAAGAAAAAACAACCGACTATCTTAAAAAAAGGCAAGGAAATCGAAGCAAAAATTGTCTCTTTGTCTAAAAAGGGGATTATTTTTGACGTCGGCGCCAAGGCCCACGCTCTTTTAGGCGAGCTGGAAATAAAAGAAGTCTCTACTTATCTGCCTTATTTAAAAGAAGGAGACAAAATTCAAGTAAGGGTTATTTCTGAAGAATCAAAAAACGGTTTTCCAGTGGTTTCCCTGAGAAAGTTTTTTGAAAAAGGCAAGTGGGAGATTTTGGCCGAAAAAAAAGAAAAAGAAGATGAAATAGAAGTTGTCTGTGGCGATTATGGAAAAGGCGGAGTCTTTATTGACTTTATGGGTATAAGAGGGGTAATCCCGAAAATCCAGTTGACTGAGCCTTTTTTAAGCGCCCCGGAAAAACTGGTCCACCAAAAAATAAAAGTAAAAATACTAGAAGTTGATAAGGAAAAAAACCGATTGGTAGTTTCCCAAAAAGCCTCAGTCTTAAAAATCTCCCAAAAAGATTTGAAAAAGAAATTTGATGTTATTAAAGAAGGAAAAACTTATGAAGCCAAGGTTTTGGGCGCGAGTGAGTTCGGCGTCTTTTGCGAAGTGGAAGGAGTTGAAGGCTTAATTCACATATCTGAGATTTCTTGGGAAAAAGTGAGTAATGCCGCGAGCTACGTGACTGTTGGTGATACTATTGACGTCTATGTCGTCGAAAAAAATGAGAAAGACCTCAAATTGAACCTTTCCTTAAAAAGACTGACTCCTGATCCTTGGAGCAAGATTGAGGAAAAATATCCCAAAGATAAAGAAGTCGAAGGCGAAGTGGTCCGCAAGGAAAAATACGGTTATTTTGTCCGGCTCGAGCCGGGGGTTGAAGGATTAATCCATATTTCCAAACTGACCGGCAGCGAAGACCTGAAGATCGGCCAAAAAATAAAAACCTTTATTGAAAGAGTCTCCTTAAAAGAGCGAAGAATGAGCTTGGTCCTTCCCCAAAAAGAAAAACCAGTCATGTACAGATAATTATTCAATCAAAGTTTTTTCTTCTTCTGAAGCTACCACCCTGAAGCCGACGTGGGAGTGGCCGGCGAAAAACAACCCTTCTCCGACACCGGCAGAAAGCAGGAAGTGTTTTTCACCGCCGGTCAAAAAGAAAGTCTCGGATATTTTTTCAACCGCTGCAGTCGACTGTTTCAAAATTATCTGCAAAGAAGAGTTGGTTATTATGGCTTTTCCTTCGTCAGTTGATAGGAAGTCTTCCACGTCCTGCGTGATGGTCGTCAGCCCCAAATGGTATTTTCTCGCCCTTTTGGCAAAAGAATGCAGGTATGCGCCGGAATCTTTTTGCTTTATCAAATACCAGGCCTCATCGACGATAAGAACTCTTTTTTTTGGGTCGCGCCTGACCCGGTTCCAAATATAGTCCAAAACAACATACATGGCGACCGGCCGGAGGTTTTCTTCCAGGTCGCGGATGCCAAAAACAGTAAAAGGATTTTTGATGTCGAAGTTTGACCTTTGGTTGAAGATGCCAGACGCCGATCCAGAAACAAACTTTTCAATTCTGTCGGCCATTTCTTTTCCTTCGGCTGTCTCCATGCCGGTAAAAACTTTATATAGATCTTCCAATAGCGGTGGTTCATTCTTGAAGCTTTGGACATCTTGAGTAATGCCTTTTTCTTTATAAGTAAGGACAAGAGCTCGGTCGAGAAGGGCGTCTTGGGATGGCGTCAGATCACCCATTATTACTCTCATGAGAGAATGAAGGTCTAGGATTTTATTAGAAAGTTCATCCGGACCGGCGTTGGCGGATTCCAGATCAAAAGGGTTGATTTTATACTGCGACGAGTTGGAAAAAACTACAAACTCGCCGCCCATAGACTGCGTCAGTTTTTCATACTCGTTTTCCGGGTCGATAATGATTACGTCGGTTCCCATCATCAAAAGACGGAGCGCCTCCAATTTTACCAAAAAGCTTTTCCCGCCTCCAGATTTCCCCAAAATCACCGAGTTGGCGTTTTCCAAAGTGAAACGGTCAAAAATTATCAATGACCCGTCGTGCTCATTCATTCCATACATGATTCCTTCGTTGCGGGTTAGAGAAGCTGTCGCAAAAGGAAAGGTGGTTGCCAGAGAAGTTGTGTCCATATTACGCCAGACTGCCAGTTTGTCATAAAAAAGTGGCAGAGTTGACTTAAAACCTTCTTCCATTTCCAAGGTGGCTTGGCGCGCGACTATCAAAAGAGATGATAATGTCGAATCAACTTCTTTAGTCAACCGGTTCAGCTCGTCTAAACTATCTGCGGGAATAGTAATATAAAGGCCGAACTGAAAAAATCTTTCCGCTCCTTTGGCGAGTTCAGCCTGCAGGGATAGAGCGTCATCAAGCGCGACCTGGACAGTCGGGTCAACTACTTTGCCAGCTTTGATGTCTCCCTCAATTGTTGCTTCCATTTCAGCTATCTTTCTTTTTAAGTCATCGAGGACGTTTTTTGACTCGGTCGGATAAATATACATTGATATGTATAAAGGATGGTCAAAAGTAATTAAGGAGTAAAGCCAGTTGGGAGAAACATAGCGCGGATAGCCGACAACGTACAAAGTCCGGTAGAATTTTTCGTCAATCTTTAAATGATTGAAATCGACTTCTATGTATGAAGGAGCGACTAGATCTTTGGTAGAAACAGATCCGGAAGCCAAAAAATTAGCCATACTGCTATTTCCGGTTGGTTTGGGGCCGTTAGCCGGTTGTTTCCCGGTTGGTTTAGAAAATAGATCAAAAATATTCATTTTTAAGTCTGCGCCATGACGACGTCGGTATAACTTTCTATCGGCGCCAACCTTCTTCCTGTCGATGACGGGTTATACAAGTTGTAATAGAGTTCAGTTAAGGCCTGGCCCTGCAAAACACTGCCGCGGAGGCCGATTTTTTCCAATAAGCGTATGAGATTGTCCCGTTTTGGATAAAGAGATGTCTTTGCTCGCGAGATGACATATTCTTTATTGAGTGATCCGGGGCTGGCTCCGGAAACACCAAGTTCTAGCGGCGAAAAAGGAACCACAAAGAAAAATCTTTTTTCCAAAACGGTATTTTTTTTGACGACATTTTTGATAAATTCCTGATAACTTTTTAAACGGGATTTTAAAAGGTCGTTAGACTGGGAATTGATTCTTCCATCAAGATAATCTAAATATAAAGAGATATCCATTTTTTTGGAAAGAATAAGGATTTGCACGGGAAAAGATAGGGAATTCAGAAGTCCGGCGTAAGCGTAGATCATCGAAGCTTGTTCTTCATTTGAAAGCAGCCAAAAGTTGACCGCGCCGACTTCGACAACGACAGACGCAGAAAAATCTTTCATTAAAACAACATCGTCTTTTATTTCTTCAATCTCAATAAAAGATTGAGTAGAAGCCTTAACCGGTGAGGTTGGTTTTTGAGTGGGCATTAAATTAATTCTTTAGAATGAATTTCTAGAGGTTGATTATTTTCATTTTCAACCTTAACTTTCATTGTATCAAAAAAGTAACCCTGTTTCGGGTCTTTGGTTTCAAAAACATATTCTCCCGGAGGTAAAGGATTGTAGCTCAAAAAAACTCCATGGAGATTGGATTTTAAAATCCTGATAGGTTCGCTTTCTGGATTTTTTTTGACGTAGATCAAAACCCCGCCGAGCGGCGTCAATTTGTGATTTTTTATGCTTCCGGTCAGGAAAGGATGTTTAATATCTGCAGTGGGAATAATGGGTTGAACAGGATTGCTATCTGAGGGTTTGGCAGGCTGGGAGCGGACAGGTTTTTTTGTCAAAAAAGATAGCGGATTAGCGAGAAGGTCATTGATGGTTTGTTTTTTATTATCAGTCTTAGGGGCGCCGCTTTTGCCAGAGAGATAGCTATTGAGTTTTTTTTGCGAATCAATATGGCTTTCTATTTGATGGGGATTATTGCTGAATGAAAGGTCCTGCAAAAAACTAATTGGCTTATTGTGTTTTTGAAAGCTATATTGTGTCGGTGAAGTCAGCCTTTTGATGAGGTTTTTTACCCAGACTTCCATCGGCCGGTCGTTAATAGGGATAAAGGCAAAAGCGGCGCCGACTGAACCGGTTAAAAGGCCAAAAATAACATTAAGAATTGGGATGGGCGTCAACGCATAAACCGCAAATCCTGCGGCGACAAAAACAACTAGATAAATAAACTGTTTGATGGTCAAAAAACCAATCAGCTTGAATTCGAAAGTAGTGATCTGTCTCGGGATCGGATGCTGGTCCATAATTTTAGTATAACCAAAATTAGAAGGTAGATGATAGAATATAAAGGTGGCAATAGGGCCGGTAGCGTAATGGCCATCGCGCTTCCATGGCATGGAAGAGACTAGGGGTTCAAATCCCCTCCGGTCCACACTTCTTTTTAAGGCAATCCAAACCCCTCGTATTGTAGCGGATAGTCTGTAGACAACCAATTAGTCTTATGAGTCTAATAAGACTAATTAGACTTATATGTCGACACTCCATGACTTACCGGCGGAAGA
>JAHFKS010000033.1 GCA_023245215.1 Candidatus Microgenomates bacterium
ATCCCTATAATCCTCGGCTTTTATTTTTATTCAAACAAAAAAAGGTATCTATGGCTCTTTATTTCGGCTTTGATAATCCTGATATATACTTCTTCCAGAATTTCTTTCGGAGCTTATGTCGTCGCTGCTTTTGGATTTCTTATTTTTATCAGGCGCTATTGGTTCACTGTCTTTGTCGTAATTTTGACCGCTGCCCTTATGTTTACGACAGGCGAACTGACAAAAAGATTTTTGAAAACCTTTCAGGTCAGAAGAATCCTCGTCGACGACAAAACCGGCGCAGTTTATATCGGCCAAAAAATTACGACAAAAGAGCTGCCTGCCGGTTCTTTCTACGTCAAGCTAAAAGACCAGACAGGCGGCAACCTTGATTTATTCAGACAGCAGATTGTCCAGGAGAAATTAAAGGAAGCTACTATTTCCGGCGAAGTAACTACTTTAGCCGATGAACAAAAATACGCTTCTTCTTTGTCGGCAAACTTAAAGCCGGTCAACACCCTTGTTTCGGATATTTCCTTTGCTACTCGGCTCCAGATCGAATGGCCGAGGGCATTCAATGCCTTCAAAAAAAATCCGCTCCTGGGCACGGGCCCCTCGTCAATTACCGAGGCGACCGACAACGACTATCTGCGCTGGCTTGGCGAATTCGGACTTTTGGGAACATCAGTATTCTTGTTCATAATCTACAGCCTGGCGAGGAAAGTCTGGTCAAAGAATCTGCTGGCGCTGGGATTTTTGTTCGGATTGGGAGCTTTGTTAATAAACGCAACCTATATCGATGTCTTTGAAGCATCAAAGGTCGCCTATACTTTTTGGACAGTCGCCGGAATATTCGTCGGCTATTCATTAATCAAAAATGAAACCAAATAATTTTAAGAAGGTCGATTTTTTTATCCTCGGTTTTATTATATTTATCGCCCTAGTATTACGTTTATATAAGATTAATATTCCGCTGGGCGATCTCCATTCCTGGCGCCAGGCTGACACGGCCAGCGTCGGCCGCAACTTTATCAAATCCGGTTTTGACCTTTTCCATCCGCGCTACGACGATTTGAGCAACGTCCAGTCGGGCTTTGAGAATCCCCAGGGATACCGGATGGTTGAATTTCCTTTATATAATGCCATTTTCGCCTATGCTTATAAGTTGGTTCCATCAATACCCCTCGAACAGTGGGGAAGGCTGGTTTCCGTCTTTTTCTCCCTTATTACCATCGCAGTTATTTATTTCCTTTGCTTGAAAGAAAAAGACAGGCTGACGGCTTTTTTTGCCGGCTTGATCTATTCCGTCTTCCCATTTTTCGTCTTTTTCTCGCGGGTCGTCCTTCCGGAGTCGGCCGCCCTCGGATTTACTTTTCTAGCAATTTTTTTCCTTTACTTAAACCCGGAAAACCTGATTCTTTATCTTCTCTCTATGGCCTCTTTTGCCGCCGCACTGCTCATCAAACCTACGGCGATATTTTTTTCACTGCCGTTAGCTTACATTTTTTTCCAGGCAGACCGGGGCAGATTTCTTAAAAGGCCTTTTTTTTATTTTTATTTTATCCTGAGCTTCCTGCCCTTATTCTGGTGGAGGGATTACATCAAAGCATACCCTGAAGGCATCCCGGTCAATGAATGGCTGATAACCAGCGTCAATACCGGTGCCGGGCTGCAGAAAATCTTTTTCCGGCCGGCATTTTTCCGCTGGATATTTTTTGAAAGAATTAACAATATGATACTCGGCGGTCTAACTACGGCTTTTTTGGTTATCGGCGCTGTAGCAAAACAAAAGAAATTTCTCTTCCTGACAATATTACTATCGTCGCTGATATATCTATTTGTCTTCCAGGGAGGCAATGTCCAGCACGAATATTACCAAACTCTGATCCTGCCTGCTTTGGCGATATTCTCTGCGCTAGGAATCAGCTTCCTGTTTGAAAACAAAAAAACCATTTCGTTTTTTCTGGTAATTTTTCTGGTGCCGGCCGTACTAGCGTTATCCTGGTTTTTTTCTTATTACCAGGTAAAAGACTATTACAATTATTCCCAGGAATTGGTCCAGGAGGCAAAAATCCTGGAAAGCCTTACCCAGCCTGATGATAAAATCGTTACCGATAGGATGGGCGACACAACTCTTCTCTACTTGGCGGAAAGGCGAGGCGCGCCTGCTTTTTACAGAGAACCGGAATCTTTGCAATCAATCGGCTATCAGTATCTGGTTACGTCGAGCCAGGAAGCCATTAATACTCTCAAGGAAAAAAGATACCAGTTGGTTTTCGAAAACGACAAATTTTCTCTTTTTAAGCTATGAGGATCCTCATGCTGACTCCTTATGTCCCTTATCCGCCTTCGTCCGGCGGCCAGGTGAGAACATATAACCTTTTGAAATATCTTTCCAAAAGCAACGAAATAACACTGATCTGTCTCTATAAAAATCCCAAGGAAAAAAAATACCTTGGAAAACTCAAACCTTACTGTAAGTCAATCTATTTCTGCCAGCGGTCGCCCCACCCATGGACTATCAGAAATATTTTTATGTCTGTTTTCAGCCTGAAACCTTTTTTGATTGTCAGAAACTATTCCCAGGAGGCAGAGACAATTCTCAAGGAAATTCTGGAAAAACAGCACTTTGACATAATACACGCCGAGACCTTTTACATCATGCCCCACCTGCCTAAAACCAGCATCCCCATTTTTCTTCTCGAGCAGACTATTGAATACCAAGTCTACCAGCACTTTGTCAATTCACTCCCTTTTTTCATCAAACCCGCATTTTCTTTAGATATTCTGAAACTGAAAATTTGGGAAAAAGACTACTGGAAAAAAGCTTACATGGTTGGCGCTGTTTCCGATACAGACAGACAGATTATCAATAAATTGGAAACAAAGATAAAACCTGTCATTATTCCGAATGGCGCTGGAGAAGATATGATTGTGGAAAAACTGAAAGCAAAAGACCTGAAAAACCCTGTCATTCTATTCCAGGGAAATTTTTTCTGGCTGCAAAATACCGAAGCCGCCAACTATCTTATCAATAAAATCATGCCGCTGGCACAAAAAAGGCTGCCGAACTTAAAGTTCGTCATTGCCGGACAAAATGCCGCCAACAAAATCGGCCGGGCAAAAACCGGCAACTTAGAAATTATTGACATCGGCGCCAGCCAAAACGAACAGGTAGGAAAAATCTACCAGCAGGCGACAATTTTTATAGCTCCAATATTTGGACCGGGCGGAACCAGGCTGAAAATCCTGGCAGCCATGGCTTCCGGCATACCAGTGATATCCACCAAGACGGGAGTCACCGGGTTGACGGTGAAAGATAACTCTGAAGTTCTAATTGCCAACAGTCCGGCTGAATTTATCGATTCCATCGAAAAAATCATAAAGAATAAGGACCTTTACGAAAAAATCAGATCCAACGCCTACTCTCTGATAAAGAAAAAATACAGCTGGGAAAAAATCGCCCAGAAACTCGAGTCTGTTTATAAAACCCTGGCTCCGCCCGCCGTGTTATAATAGAAGCATATGATTATCGGTGTCGACGGAAACGAAGCCAATGTGGAAAGAAGGGTCGGCGTTTCAGTCTATGCGCTTAACTTATTGAAATACTTCAAAAAAAAGGCCGACAGGGAAACCCAGTTTAAAGTCTTCCTCCGCAACCCTCCCAAAGACCTGCCGGAAGAATCAAACTATTATAAATATGAGGTCGTCAAAGGAAAGTTCCTTTGGTCACAGATTTTTCTGCCTTTAAGATTATATAAGAAAAAAAACATCGACGTTTTTTTCTCGCCTGCCCATTATCTGCCCAGGTTCTGTCCGGTGCCCGCGGTCGTCACCATCCATGACCTTTCCTTCCTATATTTTCCTGAAGATTTTTTGCAGAAAGATCTTTACCAGCTGAAAAACTGGACGGAATATTCACTAAAACAGGCAAAAAAAGTCATCGCCGTTTCAAAAACCACCAAAAAAGATATTGTCAAATCCTACCAGCTGCCGGAAGAAAAGATTGAAGTCGTCTACAATGGCTACGAAAAAAATATCAAATACCAAATTCCGAATATCAAATACGAACACATAGACCATCCATATATTTTGTATGTCGGCACTCTCCAGCCGAGAAAAAATATCAGCGGTCTGATAGATGCTTTTGAAAAGTTCAAAAAACTCCATTCTGAATTCAAACTGACGATCGCCGGAAAAAAAGGCTGGCTTTATGACAAAATTTTCGACCAGGTTGCTGAAATGGGGTTAGAGGACGATGTTTACTTCGCCGATTTTGTCACAGACAATCAACTCATGTTCTTATACAAGAATGCCTTTTGTTTTGTCATGCCGTCTCTTTACGAAGGCTTTGGGATTCCCCTGCTCGAAGCGATGAGTTTTGACTGTCCGGTAATTGCTTCATTTTCGTCTTCCCTGCCGGAAATCGGAGCCGACGCTTGTCTTTATTTTGACCCAAAGAATCCGTTAGACCTAGTGGAAAAAATCAAGCTTCTCAATGATAATCCGAAATTGAAGTCGGAACTTATTGCCAAAGGCAAAAAAAGAATAAAAGAATTTTCCTGGAATAAGTGCGCTGAACAAACACTCGAAGTTATAAAACAAACTGCAATAAAATGAGTAGCCATCCACTTCAATCAGAAGCATGGGGTGAGGCAAGAAAAAAAATGGGGATCGAAATCCTTCAGTTTGAAAGCTATCTTTTGACATTTCATAAAATCCCTTTTACAAACTATAAAATAGGCTACCTGCCCCGTTCAGTTATGCCTCCAAAAAAAATTATCGACGGACTTTATGATTATGGTAAAAAGAATAAAGTCATTTTTATAAAAATCGAACCCAGCACTCGTGTCATCCCCGCGAAGTCGGGAATCCAGATTCTCGATCAGGTCGAGAATGACAAACTTGTCAAATCACCTCATCCGCTTTTTCCTGAATGGACTCAGGTATTGGATTTGGACAAACCGGAGGAAGAACTTTTGAAGAATATGCACTCCAAGACACGCTATAACATCCGTCTGGCAGAAAAAAAAGGCGTGGCTGTCAAAGAAATGTCAAACGACAAAGGTTTTGAAACTTTTGCCAAACTCTATTTTGAAACGACAAAAAGACAAAAATACTTTGGACACAACCAGCGCTACCACAAAATTGTCTGGGATAATTTAAAGGACAAAACCGCCCATATCTTAATCGCCTATTTTAACAATATTCCTTTGGCTGCTTACCAACTGTGGTTTATGGACGGAGTTATCTACTATGTCTATGGGGGAACCTCTGAACAATACAGAAACTTGATGGCGTCAAATCTATTGATGTGGGAAGCAATCAAGCTGGGAAAAAAATTGGGGGCGGAGAAATTTGACATGTGGGGCTCCCTTCCTCCGGATTACGACGCAAATCACTCTTGGTCGGGATTCACCCGCTTTAAAAGCGGCTATGGCACTGAATTTGTGGAAATGGTGGGAAGTTACGACTTAGTAATCAATCCGTTTTTATACCGGCTCTACAATTTTATTTATTCTCTCCGGGAGTTCTACCTTAAATTGAGAGCTTAATTGGTTTTCTTTTCTTTGAGGGCGACTTTCAAGACCTGATCCATGTGTTCAACAAAAATAAAGTTTAATCCCTTGAGGACGTAATCTGGAATATCTTCCAAATCTTTTTTGTTGTCTTTGGGCAAAATTATGGTTTTAATTCCGGCACGGTGGGCGGCAATGACTTTTTCCTTGACTCCTCCGATTTCAAGAGCTCTTCCTCTTAAGGTTATTTCCCCAGTCATGGCAAC
>JAHFKS010000015.1 GCA_023245215.1 Candidatus Microgenomates bacterium
TAGTGGGTTTTGAGGAGTTCAAAAAGAATATTGCTTCTGGTTGGGTGGTAACCCAGCTTCCTATGTCCGCAAAAGTGTCTATATTCCCACTCGGTAGTCTTACCGCTACAAATATCAAAAACGCTATTAAACCAGACGAGCTTATTAAGGAGGTGGCTGACATCATCAATGAACTTAATGGTAGGCTGACTACTAGCGAACTTTGTAAAAATACCTATGATGAGTATCAAAAAGATCCCACACAGGAAAACAAGAAAAAGTTAAAAACAACCTACGAAGCCATTCCGGAGCATAACCGGATCTATGTACTCGGAGATCAGGATCACAAGGACTATGCAATCAGATCAATTATCTATGGCGAGAAGTTTTAATGATCCGGCAGCGGGAGTATCTTGCGGAGACGGGCTACATCTTCCTCCATAGTTTCAGTCTGATAACCAGATGAGGTTTTTGGATGGTTGTAGCGTCCCTTTAACTTATTATAAATATCAATCGCTTTTAGCTTGGCGGATAAGTCAGCGTCTTGGGTAATCATAAAAAATAACTGTACGGAAACCATAGCATCGTTAAGCCCGCCAGCCTCCAAGAGACTGTTCAAATACTTAATAATGTAAGGTTTTGTAAGGTTCTCCGAGGCTATGCTTTTTGCAAGTATCCTATCGGGGACACCATTTTTTCTGCTCACATTGTAACCAGCTTTTATAACTGCCTCCGTAGCATTTCCTGAACTTTCAAGATAATACTCGCAGAACAATTTTTGTTTTAGCGTTAATTTATCTTTCATAAATAAAAAAGCGACTTGTACAAGATAATACTTGGACAAATCGCTCGGTTTTTCCGTAACGACTAATACTTATAATATAGCACAAAAAGTAAGTGATATTATCGACCATTTGAACTATAATTGAGCGTAGATATGGCAAAGTTTTCGAGAACAATTGGACCACTCCATTTTGAAGATTTGGAGCCTCATAAGTTTGAGGACTTAGTTAGAGGATTGCTTTATGATTTCAGAGACTGGCAATCCATAGAAGCAACCGGCAGAAAAGGGTCAGACGAGGGATTTGATGTCCGCGCTTGGGAGAAAACAAAAACGATTGTAAATGAAGATGAGGAAGAAAATACCGAAGGCGAGCATCCGATGGCCGGTAATTTATGGATGATCCAGTGTAAACGGGAGAAGCAACTGGGGCCAAAAAGGATTAAAGAGATTCTTGATGATATTGATAAGAAAAATTACCCCTATGGGTATATCTTAGCCGCTCCAACTGACTTTTCAAAAAAATCATACGATCTTTTCAGGGAGACACTGTTGAAAATGGGTGTAATGGAATTTTATCTATGGGGAAAGGCTCAATTAGAGGATATGCTCTATATGCCCAAAAACGACCATATTCTGTTTGCCACATTTGGTATATCTTTCAATACAAGAAGGCGCTCCAAAGTATCCGAGATCAAATTCGGTTTAATAAATAAAAACAAACTCTTTCAATCAATCGGAGGGCAAGACGGTGGATCAATACATGAATCAATTCTTGTCAGGGATTTCAATGATGAGAATTATCCCTATAAAAGCGAATATAAGGATTTTGACCAGAATCCAAAGTGGCAGGAACATATTGTGGTCCAGCAGCACCCGCTTGGACTTCTTATAGACGCAAGGGAATGCTTTGCATATTTTGACGAAAAGAAGAAAGAGTTTGATTTTACGCGAGCGGTTGATCTGATAAATCGGCAGTCTGATTTCGATAATGACTGGGATCTTAGAAAAAAGGAGAACGAACTAAGAGAAAAAGTTGCCGATTTTTGGGAACATCTTCCACGGAAAAACCAAATTAAACTTCATTTTTATGGACTGTTAAGTTTTCAGGACATGCTGATTATTGATAATAAGGGTGATTCACACTTCAAATTTCCCCATATCTTTGTTGAATACACTAAGAGATTAGGTCCGTTTAGGTGGGTGCTGTACATACTGAAATCGAACAGTAAGGAAATTAACTTGGACAGGGAAGGTTATAAAAGAGTCAAGATATTCCCAAAAGTATTCCCAAAACCAATACAAGGAAAAATTCATTTCAAGGATGCTCCGCTGGAACTTGATGCCCTAACTTTTAGCCGTGTGCGTTACAGTCATGAAGGCGGATTTTATTTATTTGATGTAGATCAGAAATATAAATCTGTTAAAACCAAGAATTTAATTGCCATTAAAAACCAGAAAGAAAACGGAGTTAGCAGCTCTGATCCTGATGTATTGTATCTTGAAGTTACATACAGCTATGAAACAACAACCGATAAATATCTGGAAGAAAATGATAAATCCTTCTTGGAAACCATACAGCGGCAGGTTGGTAGAGAAGTAAAATCGGATGAAAAATTGAGAGTGCTTGAGGTATTACAGAGATATCTTCCTGTAAAGGAAACAGCCTAAATCATTCCATTTCTTAGGTGTAATATGTGTTAATATAAGTAAAGATATGGAAGATAAGTTTTATTCCCCGCAAGATGTAGCTAAAACTCTGAAAGTTGCTTATATGACGGTCTATCGCTGGATAAGGTCAGGAAAACTGAAATCCTATAAAGCCGGTAAGCAATATAGGATCAGACAGCAGGACCTAAACATTTTTATAAATCAAAAATGAAACTTACATTCATAGATCTATTTGCCGGCATCGGTGGTTTCAGGACCGCATTTAACAGTCTCGGTTTGGAATGTGTTTATTCAAATGATTACGATAAACACGCGGTCACGACTTATAAAGAGAACTTTGGTGAGATTGATAATACCGATATCCATCTTGTTAAGGCCAAGGATATTCCGAAATTTGATTTGCTATGCGCCGGTTTCCCATGTCAACCATTCTCTATTGCAGGAGTAAGTAAGAAAAATTCTCTTGGGCGGAAACATGGTTTTGAAGATAAAAAACAGGGCAATCTTTTCTTTGAAATCATAAGGATAATTAAACATCACAAACCGAAAGTTCTGTTTCTGGAAAATGTTAAAAATCTGAAAAGCCACGATAAAGGAAATACATGGAAAGTAATAAAATCCTCTCTTGAAGAAGCCGGTTATTCTGTATTCATGCAGGTTATTGACGGAAAATACTATGTTCCGCAACACAGAGAGCGTGTATTTATAATCTGTTTCAATAATGAATACTTTCCGGATATTCACTTCTCTTTTCCTGATATGCCTAAAAAAAGACTCTATGAGTTAAAGGATGTTATTCAGAATAATGTTGATGATAAATACACTCTGTCTGATAAATTATGGAATTACTTACAAAAATACAAGGAAAAGAACAGACTGAAAGGAAACGGATTCGGTTTCGGGCTTATAGATAAAGATAAAGATGAATACACACGGACGATAAGCGCGAGATACCATAAAGACGGTTCTGAAATACTTATCAAGCAGAATGGTAAAAATCCGAGGAGGCTTACACCGAGAGAATGCTCTTTGCTACAAGGTTATTCAGAGAAATATCGTATAATAGTTTCTGATACTCAAGCATATCGTCAATTCGGAAACTCGGTGGTCGTCCCTGCCATACAGGATACCGGAAAGCAGATACTGAAAACGATCAACGATTATGAGAAGGGCGGAGCGAGAGTAAGTCAAACATCATTATTTTGAAACCTATGTTGACAGCAGAAGAAAAATTACAAATAAAACGAATTGAAGATACCTACTATATGGTCCCAATTCTTCAAAAGGTTAAGGCAAAGATACAGGAGCATGGTACTATCAAGGCTCTTGATTATATTCACGAGATTCTTATTTCATCAAAGGATGATGTTGAAAAAATGCTGGATGTACGAATCCGCAACAAGGAAATTACGGACAAATCCCAAGCCAGAAAATCTATTGCCGGTTCTGCGTTTTCAAATATACTGCAATACATTTTTCTCAAATGTAAAGAGAAAAATAAAGTGCATAATGACATATTTATTACTAATAAAACCAGAGACAGACTTTTTGAAAATATGGTGACTATCCATGTTGACGGCGAAACTCAAAAGCCCGACATGGACTTGATTATTTACAGTAAGGATGCCGGGAAATTAAAAAGGTGTATGATAATTTCTCTGAAAACATCACTTCGTGAAAGAGCCGGACAGACATATAAATGGAAATTGCTGTTGGAAATCGCCACAGGAAGTAATGAAGTGAAAAGTAAATATAACATAGATTACAAAGCTGAAAAGATGCCTTTGGTCTGCTTTGCAACCGTTAATTTCTACAATGAAATAAATAATCCTCAACATCGCGGTATGTTCAAATTTTTTGATAAGTCATTTATCGGGAAACCAATAAAGGCAGACTTTATCAGCAATCTTTCTTCGATCGTTGATTATGTAAATAGTAGTCTGTAATAATCAGCTTTTATGGACAGGCTGACAAAAGAAAAACGCAGTTGGAATATGTCAAAAATAAGACATACCAACACAAAACTTGAATTGTTAGTAAGAAAACATCTTTTTTCAAAGGGTTATAGATATAGAGTTAAAAATAATCTGTTAGGCAAGCCGGATATTGTATTTGCAAAGAAAAAAATCGCGATCTTCATCAACGGGTGTTTCTGGCATCAGCATAAAGGATGCAAACTATCCTATATGCCAAAGTCAAACCTTAAATTTTGGAAGAAAAAACTGGAAAGTAATGTCGAACGGGATAAAAAAGTAAATCAGGAATTAAAAAAGAAAGGGTGGAAAGTTTTAACAGTATGGGAATGCAAAATAGAAAAGAATATAAATAAAATAGTTTCTGATATAGCAGAAAGGGTGGGTTAATATGAAGAAATTTAGCTTTGATCCGTCTATTTTGAATTACGATAAACCTCATAGAGCTAAAATAATTAAAGTTTGTAAAACCTGCGGATTACGCTATTACCCAAGAGCAAACGGCTACGAAAATATCAGCGAGTATTGCAGCCAAGGGTGTTATAGAAAAAAGAGATAGCTGGTTGTGGATTTAATAGGCCGTAACCTCCTCTACAACGGGGATAAGGCGAGCTAAAATAGGTTTTCTCCATTTCCGTCAGTCGAAGCATAGAATTTTAGCTTCAATTTTTGTACACTCGTGCAGCACTACAAAACTTTTGATAAAATACAGCCATCATATGTATGTTTCAAAATGATATACCGATTAAAACAAAGAGCGAAGATCTTCTGAACAGAGCATCCTTCTCGGAAAGGTTTGGCGAATCATTGTTGGAATGGGACCATGAAAATAGTCTTGTGATTGCTCTATATGGCAGCTGGGGATCCGGCAAGAGTTCCATAATCAATTTGGCAATAGAACACATAAAGGAGAAAACCGCAGGCAAACGAGGAAAACAACCAATTGTTTTGACTTTTAACCCTTGGAATTTTACAGAACAAAATCAGCTAGTCTCCATTTTTCTCAGAGAGCTTGGAAAAGCAATAAATTATTATGATGCATCTGAGGATGCTAAAAAAGTTGGGCGGGAACTTATAACTTATAGCAAGTTTTTTCTGCCCTTAGCGCTTATTCCGCCCGCTACTCCTTTAGCGCTTTTATTCAATAAATTATTCGAAAAGATTGGCGAGGCGACAAAAAGCTGGGGGGAGTTAAAATCAAAATCGGTTGAGCAACATAAGGATGATTTGGATAAAAGCGTCAAGAAGCTCGGACGAAAAATTATTGTGATAATAGACGATATTGACAGGCTAAATAAAACTGAAATACGCCAAATTTTTCAGCTTGTAAAGCTCAATGCAAATTTTCCGAATATCATTTACATTCTCCCTTTTGATCAAAAAAAAGTTAGCGATGTTCTAACAGAAGAGTCATTTCCCGGAAGGGATTATTTGGAAAAGATTGTTCAAGTACCATTTCAAGTACCAGCGATAGAGCAAACAAAACTGGACGAACTATTTTTCAAGGAGGTTAACAAGTTAATCAAAGACCTTCCACAGAAGTATTGGGACGAAAAATACTTTGGCAACATGTATTACGGTTCATTAAGGAACTGTTTTACATCGGTCAGGCAAATCAAGCGTTTTGCCAATAGTCTTCATTTTAACAACACACATCTGCCTAAGGAACTCAACCCTGTTGACCTGATGGCCCTAGAAGCAATTAGGGTTTTTTCGCCCGAGATTTATGAGGCAATTTGGAGAAACAAGGAGCTATTTACGGAGACTGATTGGGGTTTTGGGGGAAATGGCAGGGAAAAGGAGGTAAGAAAAACCAAATTAGAAGAACTATTTAATAAAGCAAATCCTAAATACAGAGAAATTGCCAAAAAGATCGTTCTTAGCCTATTTCCCCAACTGGAAAAGGTTTATGGAAACACTTCTTATGGCGCAGATTGGCAGGATAAATGGAACAAGGAAAGAAGAGTCGCCGCAAAGGATAGATTCGACAAATACTTTTTATTCTCGTTGCCAGAGAACGAAATTTCTCAGGAAGAAATTGACGGAATAATAAAAAAATCAAACAACACTTCCGAGATTGAAAAGATACTCACTGGACTCACAAAGAAACGGAAAATTAAGAGTTTTTTGGAAAAATTATCTTTATATCTCGACGACACGCCAGAAGAAAATGTTGAATCCTTTGTACTTGCGATCTTTAATATAAGCGATAAGCTCCCCATCGAAAAAGGCGACTTTGGTCTTACAGACACAGATTCATGGTGCGTTAGGTTCGGATACCACATGCTTTTGAAGATAAAAGATTTGACGAAAAGAAAAGACGCATTTTTGAAGCTAATTAAGAAGAGTAGAAGTTTGGGTGTTCCAGCCCAACTTGTTTCTATTGAGGTCCGGGAGAGGAAAGGAGATTCAAGCAAATCTGAGCCGTTGATAAAAACAGAAGACCTACAACTTTTCAGCAACACTATTCTCAAAAAAATAGAGGGGTTTGCATCATCAGGTAAACTTCTGGGCGTTCCCAATATGCTCTATATTCTTTACCTTTGGCGGGACTTATCCTCGATAGACGCTCCTAAAAAGTATGTTGAGGGTCTGATAAAAACCGATCGCGGACTGGCACGCTTTATAGAAAGCGTAATGTTTCAATCGACATCACAAACGATTGGAGACTATGTGTCTACAACGACTTGGAAAATAGATCCAAGCAACCTAAAGGTTTTTACCGATTTGGACAAATTAAAAGAAAGGGTCGCTAAACTGCCTAAGCAAACTGTTTCGCGATTCTCCGATCGTCAGAAATTAGGATTAAAATTGTTTGTTGAAAGCAAAGAGTTAAATACAAACTCTTTATTGAAGGCTTTTGAAAAAACATAGCAGAGTATTTTATTGAGCAAGAAAATAGGTTCCCACCCGATCCATCACTCGGAGCCAGTTTAAGACTAAATTGTTAGATGGATCGAATTCTACTTATTCGCAGATTCGTGATGTTCAACTTTTATAATTAAATTCGGTTTGACTCCTGCAAATGCGGGTAAAAGGTGATTCAGTACCTGTTCTGCCGTCATACGAAATTCCTTACCGCGGGCCGAGATCTTCAACCAACCATCTTTATCTTTAAAATACTTCTCAGTGAAATTTTTAGTACCCATTAAGATTACATAGCTTTTGTTTTTCAAATTCATATCTAAATTTTACTACAATGAATCCTGATTGTTTCAGCTACGGGGAGCCTGGAGAAAGATAATATAATGGGTTTGAAGCGATAAGGCCAGATTTTTTACTGATTTTTTGATATAGTATTGTCATGTCATTTTCTTCTTCTTTAAAGTTCTTGATTGTGACAGTTGCGGTATTGATTTTTTTCCACGCGGCATTACCCGATAATCAAGTTGTCGCCGGTTCCGGTTTCTCTTTGGTTGAGGGCCAACCTAAAAATAGTGACTCTCTTAGTAAACCCATGGCGGATTTTTGGCGAAACTTGAAAATAGAAGTTAAGGATGAAGAAGGGGATACGCTGCCAGCTCATGGAGAAGCAGCAACCGAATCACAGACCGGGACAGTAAAAAACTATATTAAGACAGTGACCGACAAAGGATCGGTCGACGGAGTATATAGTCCAAAAACTGGGGGAATAAGCGGCACCTATCAGCTTAGTGAAGTTGAAAAAGCCGCCGGACCAAAAGTAAATTACACAATCACAAAAGAATACTCGGGAAAATTTTCCGTCACAATCAAGCCCGGCGACAAAACCGTACAGATAACGTATAACGGTTCACGGACGCAGACCGCTTCAGGAAAAGTCCCCGGATACGGGCCGGGTGAAGACCCAAACTTTACCGGCACATGGGGTTTTACTGTCGACTATAAACTAGAAGGAGAGATCCTGCCTAACGATTCCATTACTCCGGCCGAAAATCATGGTGGACTGAGTGTTTCTAATATCAAAGGTGATGATTTGGTATTTTCCTCAAACGGCGGGCAGACATGGAAAGCTCTTTATCCCAAAGCAGAGATAAAAATACAGGATACCATAAAAACTGGCCCAAAAACTTTTCTCACACTTACCTACGCTGACGGCAGTACTTTCAGGATAAAACCCAACAGTGTTGTAACAATCCTCTCAGATGGATTACAGATTCAGTACGGTGACACATGGCTTGACTTAAGAAAAAATGGAAAGCGATTCGAAGTAATCACATATACGACTGTAGCCGGCGTTCTGGGAACTACATTTACGGTTTCAGTTAATAATGATGTCACAACACTTAAAACTATCGAAGGCAGTATTGCTTTTAAGTCAAAAGTCACCGGAAAAACGGAAACGGTTAACACCGGAGAATCCATGACGGCCGATAAAAAAGGTCTTGGACAGAAGACGACATTTGATGTCGCCGCTGAAAATGACAGTTGGAAATCTTTGCAAGCAGAAACATCAAATACAACAAACACTATGACAAAGATTGGCTCAAGTATTACTACATACTATATTATTGGATTTGTCATTTTAATAATTATTGGGCTAAGCTCTATTCTTAGAAAGAATAAAAGAGGTTAGTTTTTATACCACTTTGCACCTCAGAGGTGGGAATATATCTTTAGGTTGTCTTTCACTCCAGTAATAAGGATAGTCTTTTGGCATATTCTAGCAGTTTATTTTACTCTAAAATTTAATAATTGTATAATTAATGACATTTATGTATCCAGTCATTATTATTGGTGCAGGAGCTTCTACGGACTATATAAATAGAGATTATAATACGAAACCAGATGGGTATATACCGCCTTTATCTAATAATTTGTTTGATCCAAAAAGGTTTGAAAAATGGATGAATAAAAGACCTGAAATATCGGGATTAGTGGCAGATGCATTGACTTATGTTCCTCACAAATTTACCATAGAACAATATTTAACCAAGATAAGAGCCGAAAGTAAAGAAAACGAGAGTAGAAAAAAACAATTATTATCAATGATGTACTATCTTCAAGACCTTTTTTTTGACATATCTGAAAATTATGGAAACCAAACGTCTAATAATTTAAAAGCATTAATTAATAAAATTAACGACAAAATTTATAATAGCAATGGAGCGGCTTGTTTTATAAGTTTTAATTACGATATATTGCTAGAGCAAAATCTCACAGAATATATAAGCGACAGTCTTGATTCCTACATAAGAAATCAAATAAGAGTTATTAAACCACATGGATCATGTGATTGGGTTTATTATATTGAATCACATTTCAATGAAATAAAAGACCCTTACAAGCACGTTCTTTCTTACACAAATTTCTTAGAAGCTATTGAAAATCAAAAATTGAGCTTATCGCCACGAAGAAGAACCAAAAATTTCATGTTTTCATATACTTTTAGTAATGAAAATGGAAGAGCTAATTATTGCCCTGCATTAGCGTTACCCCTAGAGAATAAACAAAAATTTATCTGTCCACAATCACACATAGATAAAATGGTAGAAGCATTGAAACAAACAGATAGGATATTAATTGTTGGTTGGAGAGCTAATGATAAAAATCTAAAATTGTTGATAGCCGAAAACATTCAGCCAGGGACAAAAGTAAAAATAGTTTCTGGGAAAAAATCTTCTGCAGAAGAAATTAAAAATAATCTAGTCGACTTAAAGAGTGCAATTTTTGACATAAGCGAAAAAAAAGGTTTTAGTGATTTTATGAAAAGTGGAGAATGTGACGATTTTTTAAATAAGTGATAAAATTTGTCCTAATTGCTTCAGCTACGGGGATTATCTGCATTCCATATAATAAGACTGAACTTCAGGATAAGAATAAGTAAAGAAAGCAGATTTTGATTTAGTCCAAACAGCATAACCAGTTTTTTTATTTAAAATAAAAGTTCCCAAACCAGGATTTAAAATAATGTCCGGTTCGGGATCTACTGCGATCAATTCAGAATCATCATTTCTATAAATAGGTATCTCTACAGGTGTGGTTTGACCAATCTCAACAGAAGAAGTTGTTATCATTTTTAAAGTTTTTCCATTTATTTCAAGTGCAAGTTTCGTTTGATCATTTGTAAATAAACTACCATCGATTACATCTGCCTTATTTTTGTCAAAATTTTGTCTAGGAAACATTGTACTACCTAATAAAGTTTTACAGCCTAATTGAACATTATTATTGACATTAAATGGAAAAACAATTATTGAGGTTTTATTTGGTTTAAATAAATAAACAATCCCAGTTGATATTAAAGTAATAATGAGTAAAGGAAAAAATTTTTTAAACCTTAACATGACTCTTACATTATGCACCTGAATTAGTAAATAATCAAATTTCAGCATATAGCAAATAGAAAAAATTTAATAAATCAAATGGTGAAGATAGTTCTAATTACCTCAGCTACGGGGATAAATTAGTATAATAAATAAAGTGGAAACTCAGAAAAAAATACAGAATACTTCTAATTGGTTTAATGGACCATTTAAAACAATAGGTTCAGTGATTGGATTTTTGGCTGGTTATTTGTTAATCCAAGAATTTCCCCCTCTTAAAAAGTTTTTTATATTGGCGATAATTATTTATATAGCTTTTGTCTTATATCAAGTTATAAAAAGTTCTAGTCAGGAATCATGGCTAAAAGTATTAAATAAATTCGTTAACAGATTCCGTTTAATATTCTATTTACTATTTGGATTTTTAATTCTTATTATTTTATTTGAATTAATAGGATCAAACTAGACTTCTAGTTGCTATAAATACGTTCTGATTGCTTCAGCAATGGGGAGCAGAGTTCTTAGCTAATTGCTTTTTTTACGAGTGCGATGATTTTTGCCTCTTCGGCGCTAGTCAATTTTTTCAGTGCGTAGGAGGTCGGCCACATCTCGCCTTCGTCAAGCTTGGCTGCGTCGTTGAATCCTAAAGTCGAATATCTGTATTTGAACTTACTCGCGCCCTGAAAGAAACAGACGACCTTACCGTCTTTATTGGCATAGGCAGGCATCCCGTACCAGGTTTTAGGCTTTAGGGTCGGGGCGTTTTTCATGATGACAGCATGGAGGCGTTTGGCCATGGAGCGTTCCGGTTCAGGCATCGCCGATATTTTTGCGAGTAAGGCGCTTTCCCCGTTATCCTTAGCAGACAGCTCCTGGGCGTACTCTTTCATCGCCGCCTTTTCCTCATCCGTGAACCCCTTGGACTTCTTGTTGATTACTTGCTTAGTTTTCATCTCTGTTACTTCCTTGTATTTATAAATATTACTAAAACTATATTAGTTTATATGTAAGAAAATATCAACAAAATATTTTTTATAAAATTAGTAAAATACATTTATAAATATGGAAATTATCAAAAGATACAGATCTTTTCTTATTGTTGTTTTGATAGTGATTACGGGCATATTTTTCTTTTTTTACCAACTGTATCAAAAAGACATTAAAGTTCTTGCAGACTTCGTAGTTTCCTATAAAAAATTTGATAAAGCCATTACGGATTTTTCAGTAAGTTTAACCGACAGTTCAGAGAACAAAGCCGAGGATGCCATCCGCGAACTTGATACAAAATCGACTTTTAGAATATCTTCTTTAATCAAAAACGAGAAAAAAGTCATGGTCCAGGTGCGGGAAATTTCCAACCTCTCTAAAAGAGAATTTGACAGCCTCAAAAGCTACAGAGAAGCGGTCCAAAACAAAAATGCTGATTTAGAAAGGTTTGCTAAAGAATATGCCGATCTTACTGTCAAAAGGAGATCTGCCTACTTCGGTTTAGTGGTCCTTGGACGAACCGGAGAATAAACTTTGTTGAAAACTTTCTTTACTTTTAATAAACTGTTTCTATGAACAGGCAATTGGTAAAAGATGCTTTTGGATGGGGTTTCCTGCTTTGGCTTATCGGGTATATGCTTGGGATACTGCTTTTTGTAGCTGTGCCTATTTCTTTAGTCGGTTGGATTATAATGCCGATTGGTACGATTATTACACTTTGGGTTTTATTTAAAAAAATTAAGAGCAACTCCTTGCACTATTATTTATTACTGGGAATTGTCTGGACTGCCATAGCCGTTGTTTTTGACTACTTTTTTCTTGTCAAAGCGTTTAAGCCGGCGGACGGATACTACAAACTGGATGTTTATTTATACTACCTTTTAACTTTTTTGCTTCCTCTAATGGTCGGCTGGAAAAAAAATACAAATAAATGAAGTCAGTAAAAACCGTCGATAAATATATTGAAAAGGCTCCGGTAGACTTAATTAAAAAACTGATTAAAGCAAGAATAAAAAAGAACCTAATGAACTATTGATGAGTGACTTCAGCCCGGTAGACGACGACCTCGCCATAGTTGTCGGGGCTGCAAAGCGAGGAGCTTTTTTCTTTGCTGCAGTTTGACTGCGTGTAAACACCTGTTTTGAAATATGAATTGCTGTAACTTTGATTGAGAATATATGCTGGTTTGTCCCCACCGTTGTAATAGACATTAGTTTTTCCTCCGATGACGACGAATTTCACCGTAAATCTCTTACCAAGTGTGTAATGGGAATCAAGGGTAGAGACATTTTTCCCGTTGACGTTTACATAGAGGTTGGGATAGTCGAGTCTAATAACGATAATGTCGTCATTGTCGTCATGGATCTGTCCGGCGACAATCTGTTTTTTTACTTTTGGAACGGCAGTAACTGCTTCGTCCAAGAACATTGTGTGTTTCCCTTTGGTTGAAGACCAGCCGGCCGGTTTGCTTCCATTATCTGTCATTTCACGTAGTTCCGAACGGGGATACTTTGACCCGCCTGTGGTCACTCCAGTCACTGGCGCCCGGAATACAATCCCTGTACCATCAGGCGTTATAGTAAACCAAGGGTCAATTTTATAAGTCGCCAGATCCGGCTGTTTTACCTCTAAAGGATGAGACGGTTCCTGTACCGTTCCAAAAGGCAAAGTTATTTTCCAATTCGTCAGATTAATTACCTGCGAAGGGTATGGTTTTACCAGCGTCGGAGTCGCCTGGAGGGTCGGGACCGGCATCGAACTTTCTCCTAGGACAGACGGACTATTTTCGTTTTCGCCAACAAAGACGCCCAGCCTAAAGGCGACCGCCAGCAATAAAATTACTCCCAAAAACGATAAGTATTTTTTCATCTTATACTCATATTATCATAGTTAAGGCATTTCTTGTTAAAGAAAGAGATATCAGATATACTTTTAGGGAAAGGAGGCAAATATGTTCAGCAAAGACTGGAAAGGAAATCATGGTGGTGGATCAAGCGCCGTTTACGGACTTGGATTTGTCGGCGCTCTCGTATATTACATCCAACATGCGACCACATTCGTGGGAGGACTGGTTGGAATCGTTAAAGCAATGATCTGGCCGGCGTTGTTTGTATATAGATTAATTCAGCTGTTAAAGATTTAACAACTCCCAAAAAGGTAATATTTGAAAGCGTAGATCTACTGGACTAAAATCTTCTCAAATCATAAGTTAGATACATTATATGGAAAAATATGTCATTTTCGGCCCGATGGTAATTTTTTTGGGTTTTTTTGTTCTATTAGTCGTTGGTTTTTTGCTTCTCGTCGGTAAACTTTTTATGAAAGGCAAAAACCAATCTTGGATAGGCGAAGTAATCGATAAAAGTACAGTGACAAAAGAAAAAGACGGTGGTTTTGGAAAAGAAACCTTTCTTAGTTTAAAAGTTCAGCTAGAAAACGGCGAAGTCCATTCCATTCCGGCAACCAGAGAATTTTTTAATGAGATAAAAATCGGTGACAAGTTAAAAAAGGACAAAGGAGCCCTCTGGCCAAAAAAAATATGAAAAAAGGAATTGCTCCGATTATACTATTATTGGTTATTTTTGTCGTTGGCGGGGTTAGTTTATTGACAATAAAATCTTTTTCTCCAAAGGAAAAAAACCAACCAACTGTCAAACCGACTCTGGCTGTGCCGCTTCCGTCAGAAAAAAGCATCATCACTACTTTTTTTAATTTGATAGACGAGAAAAGAGTCGATGCCGCCGTTTCAATGATGACTAATTCTATCCTGAAAGACGACAGTCAGAAACAGGCCTGGGGAGTCCAGTTCAATGCCTTTAATTCAGTTAAAGTTCTGAAGATTGAATCATCGATGCCGGAAGAATGGAGCGGAAACGAGCACTCTTATAGAGTGACGCTTGAAGTAAAAATGGATCCCGGTTCGGCCAATGCACCGATTCCTTATTATGGCTGGGAAAACGGCCAAAACATCCGTTGGATTACCCTTGAGAAATCGGTTAGTCTTTGGAAAATAAAAGGTATAGCAACCGGTCCATAGTTTTATATAATGTAATAAGCTATGAAAACCATCAGGCAAACTTACCTTATTAAATCTTCAGTTGAAGAAGCTTGGAAAGCATTGATTGATCCAAAATATATTAACGGTTGGGGAGGCGGCCCGGCAAAAATGAATGATAAACTCGGGGCAGAATTTTCTCTTTGGGGTGGAAGCATCTTTGGGAAAAACATTGAAGTAAAACCGGGAAAAAAACTCGTCCAGGAATGGTACAGCGAGGAAAAATGGGAGAAGCCTTCAATTGCCACTTTTACGTTGAGCGAAGAAAAAAACGGAGTAAAACTAACCCTTTTTCATACAAATGTTCCCGATAAAGCCGCGGAGGACATTGATGAAGGTTGGAAAATCTACTATCTCGGCCCGCTCAAGAAATTTTTAGAAGGAAAAAAAAGAAAGCCAATTATTTTTTAAAAGCTTTGGGTGTTTTTCCTCCTTTTGTCTGGACCAATTGGAAATAATTACCATCGACATCGGCCAATACAACTACAAAACCATAGCCTCCGATGTGATTAATATCTTTGATAACTTTCACTTTATTTTTTCGCAAGCGTTTGACTTCACTTTCAATATCATTTGTTTCCAGGCTGAAGACAAAGCGTTCCGGGTTTTTATTATTTCCTTTAAGCTTGGAATTATCAAATATATAAAACGTTCCGTTTTTCATCTTAAATTCAAAGATTTCATCGCTTTTTCCCATTACTGCTTCGAAAGTCACTTTCAACCCAACGGATTCTCTGTAAAATTTTGCCAGTTTCTTGGCGCTTTTTGAAAAAATCGTAAAACTTTCTAGATTAGTATTCATTTTTTTCACCTCCTTTCTAATTATTGACTTTATTATACACTTTACTGCTATAATTTTAGTAATAGTCATTTTTAGGCTAAATAAAATATGAAAAAAGCAGTCATTCTTACCGCCGACCAGTTTGAAGATATGGAGGTGATGTATCCGTTGTTTCGTTTGCAGGAAGAAGGTTGGCGTGTCGATGTCGCGGCTCCAAAAATTGAGGAAATTCACGGTGAATTCGGCTACGGAGCTTTAATGCCTGATATGACTATTGCAGAAGTAGATCCAGACAAATACGACCTGTTGGTTGTTCCTGGCGGTTCGCCTGATGGGGCGCCGTCAGTTGTCAGAAAAATCAAAAAAGCCCACGAAATAACAAAGTCTTTTTTTTCCAAAAATAAACCAGTGGCCTCTATCTGCCACGGGCCGTGGACACTGGCTGACGCAGACGTCATTAAGGGAAGAGAACTGACTTCATATTGGCATGACGGAGTCCCCGAAAGCGTAAAAGAAGCCGGGGGCAAATGGATCGACAAAGAAGTTGTTGTCGACAGAAATTTAGTCACATCCCGCTGGCCGGCAGATCTACCTGCTTTTATGAGAGAAGTAATAAAATTGGTCAATAAATAATTTTTACTTTCTCAATAAAATTGCCATCAATGCCGACGTCACGACCGAAGTTACTGCCGCCGTTACCAAAATAGTCGTTTGACTGCAGGAACACGCGGTAGGTTGAACCTTGTTAGCTACAACTTGTGTCGTTGGTTCTTCCTTTTTAACAGCACCCTCGTTTTTATAAAGGCGGATTGCTCCTGTTCCCCCGGGCTTTAAACACTGGCGGCTATCTGGAATTTCTGTCGAATACTTGCCTTTTGAAAACAGCTTATTAATAATGAAGTCAGCGTTGCACCATTGGTGCTGGTAAGGGTCGCAGTCTCCTCGTTTTGCTTCAAATTCGGCGAATTTTTCGCCATCGCGAAACACTTTTACGGGAAGACTTGTTTCTCCCTGATTCCAGTTGTACCAGACCTGGAATTTGGTGACATTGATATCGTCTTTCAATTCCCATTCGGATTTATTTGTCAGCTGGCAGGCTCCAAGATAGTTGTCTGTCGAATCGAAGACGAGGACGTCCGCGGCGCTAACTTTTGCATTAATTACGAATATCGACATCAGTACAAAAATGGATAGAAAAAATATTTTTTTCACTAGATATTATCACCCCCTATCATTGATTTTCCTTATTCTATCTATCACTTTACCACCTTGCAAATATTACCTTTTCAGTGGTAGTTCTTTTATAGATGGTCTTCTGTGTCGGCAGCTGCTTCGGCCTTGGTCTTATGGATGACTCCGTCTTTATGGTGGGGCGGGGAATAAATCGTATAGAGTTTTAAGCTGTTTGTTGGCGATGTGTTGATAACGTTGTGCTGAGTGCCGGCCGGGACGACTATCGCGTCGCCTTCTTTGATTGGTTTTTCCTCGCCGTTCATGACCACTTTGCCTTCCCCTTTTTCTATCCGCAGGAACTGGTCGGTGGTTTCATGGACTTCCATGCCTATGTCTTCGCTTGGTAGAAGACTCATGACCACTAACTGGGAATGTTGTCCGGTATAGACGACCTGACGGAAATAATTGTTTTCTTCGCTTTTTTTTTCAATGTTGTCTACGTATCCTGTCATATTTATCACCTCCTTAACTATATTTATACAAAATAATTATCATTAATTGGGGCGCAATTAACTGCTATAATTTTTATATATGAAAGCAGTCCAAATAAATAAATACGGAGAAGTTGATGTTTTACAGGTTAACAATAATGCTGAAAAACCAATTATCAGCGAGGGCCAGGTTTTAATTGAAGTCTATGCCGCCAGCATTAATCCTTTTGATTTTGCCGTCCTCAAGGGTTATGTGCAAAAGTTTATCAGCCAGGGATTTCCCCTGACCATGGGTGGTGATTTTTCCGGAAAGAAAGTCGATACAGGAGAAGAAGTTTACGGTACGGCGATTATCTTGGGCGGCGGTTCAGGCTCATTGGCCGAATTTGCCAGAGTCAGCACTGATAAGATAGCAGTCAAACCTAAAAATATCAGTTTTGAAGAAGCCGCCTCTTTGCCTTTGGTTGGTTCAAGCGCCATCCAAGCTCTAGAAGATCACATCAACCTTCAACCGGGGCAGAAAATTTTGATTCATGGCGGAGCCGGAGGAATCGGAAGCTTAGCTATTCAACTAGCCAAATTAAAAGGCGCTTACGTGGCGACGACAGTTTCCAACAAAGATAAAGAATATGTCAAAAGTCTGGGAGCCGACGAAACCATTGATTATAAAAACGAAAGATTCGAATCGCTGATAAATAATTACGATGCTGTTTTTGACACTGTCGGCGGAGAAGTTGTTGAGAAATCCTTTTTGGTTCTGAAAGCCGGCGGAGTCCTTGTTTCCATGAAAGGACAGCCGGACGAAGAATTGGCTAAAAAATACGGAGTGACTGCTATAGGGCAGAACAGCAAAACTAACACGCAACACCTTGATCGTTTAAGGGAGCTGGTCGAACAGGGAAAGATAAAACCTCAAATTGACAAAATATTCCCTCTAGATCAAGCCAAAGAGGCCTTTTTATACAAAGAAAAATCGCACCCGCGGGGAAAAGTAGTTATTAAAGTTAAATAACTTACTTTCCCAACATCTGTCTTTGCAAAGCTTCCATATCTTGGAATTTTACATCGGTCGGGACGCTGAACATAGAGTCGGCGACCACTTCGGTTTTGCAAGAATTCTTATATTTTTCAATCGTTGCCAGGACAGATTCTTCCTGCTGATTACTAGATCCGGCTGTCCCGTTATTGACGACCGGCGAAACTTTTTCCGGCTGTTTTAGAGTAAGGACAAAACCCGTCTTGCTGGCGTCTGACCACATATGCATTTTCAAATCTTTCATGACAATATTATTTGGTTGAGAAACATCGGTGCCGGCCTGCATCATCACCCTGACGGCGCCACCTTTTATATAAGTAGTTGTTTCTTTGCCTTGTTCGTCCTTGTAAACACATTTAAGGCTCAACGATTTAGACAAAGCATCCTTAATTGAAGTAAACACGTTAGTGCCAGAATTTGACTGGGTTCCAGTTGTAACAGATCCTTGCGGAGTTTTAGGTAGCATTCCTTTCGAAGTCATATAATAATAACCTCCACCAAGTAAAAGCAGTAAAACGACGACAATCAGCACTTTTTTCATAATTGTTAAAACAGTCAATTAATAATTACTATATTATTGATAACTGCTACAAAAAAAGCAATAGTATAATTAAATTAAGGTTATGGAAAAATCATTCAAGGAAAAAATATACAGCATTCTGCGAAAAGTTCCCAAAGGCAAAGTCGTTACTTATGGACAGTTGGCCAGAATGGCCGGCAATAGAAAAGCCGCCCGGGCCGTAGGAGCTTTTATGAGGTTGAATCAAGACGCTCCCCACACTCCCTGTCACCGGGTAGTGGCTTCAAATGGTGAAATGACAGGGTATTCCGGATTAGGCGGAATCAAAAAAAAGAAAAAAATGCTCGTAGCTGAAGGAGTTCATTTTAAAAAAGAAAGAGTTGATTTAGACTATTCTCTCTGGAAATCCTGAATTACTGGACAACAATCTTCCCTTTTTGACTGGCATCCAAATGGTTGTGATAGCCGTAAGTGCCTGGTTTGTCAAACTTCAGAGAAAGAGTTCCGCCGTCGGCAAATCTTCCCAGATTAAGAGGCGGGTAATCGGTGTGAGTCGGGTGCGGATCAGAATTGACAGTAGCGTTGGCGCCGCTTTTATTGGTCCAAGTGACGGTTGCGCCTGTTTTAATAGTCAGAGTCGCGGGAGAGTATCCGTCGGACGTCAAAGTAACAGAATTTTCCTGATTTGCCGTAGTTCCCGTTGTGGATGCTGGTTGGCTGATTGCCGGTTTTACAGAACTGCCGGAAGACGAATTATAGCCGCCTTTTTTACCCATGACGAAATAATAGATTAATCCGTAGACAACTGTGCCGATAACAACATAAATTAATACCCACTGCCAAAGAGACTTTTTACCGTATCCCGTTTCATTTGTTTCTTCCATATTTTTATTTTAACTAACACTTAGATTGTAAGAGTTGTTTTACGGTTTGTCAAGGTTTAAAATTAATACCTATGAAAAATAATCAGTGGGTTCAATTGGCAGATAAATCGACAGTCGAAAAGACGATTAATTCCTTGAAAGAAAATAATATAGAAGCTGTTTTTGTCAAAGACGGAACCCAGGCAAAAAACAAAGTAATAGAAATGATTCCGAAAGAAAGCGAAGTCCTCAGCATGACGTCAACTACTCTTGAAAAAATTGGGTTAAAAGAAGCAATCGACGAGTCAGGGAAATATGTTTCAATAAGAAAACAGTATATGGCCCTCGATATGAAGACCCAGCTGAAGGAAATCAAAAGACTGCGCAGCCTGCCTGATTGGGCCGTTGGCAGCGTTCACGCGGTTACACTAAAAGGAGAAGTTTTGATTGCTTCAGCCGCCGGAAGCCAGATACCCGCCTATGCATACGGGGCCAAACACGTTGTCTGGGTAGTGGGCACCCACAAGATTGTCAAAAACATAAACGAAGGAATTAAACGGATCTATGAACACTGCCTTCCTTTGGAAAACGAAAGGGTCAAAAAAGCTTATGGTTGGACGGGAAGCTCGGTAAATAAAATTTTGATTTTTGCCAAGGAATCAAAAATGCTTGCAGGGAGGACTACTTTAATTTTTGTCGACCAAGCTTTAGGATTTTAAACCGCCAAAAGCAATCCTGTCGAGGACGGTTTTTTTAGATTTAATCATCAAAGCCGGGGCAACAACGTATTCTCCATAACTATCATTGATTTGATCAACGGCTTTAGAGACCTTTCTTTTTTTCTCAATCTCGTTTTCAAACAGGCTGGGAGTAAGATAGTCGACCGGCATCAGGTCAAAACAGGATACGGCTATTTTTCTGACAGTTTTCCCCTTCGGCTGCTGCAAAAAAATAATCATTATTTTTTTGAATAGCTCCTGAGTTGTATAAGAAGATTCGTTGAATTTTTTACCTTTGTGCCAAAAACTCCAGTCGTCATACAATAAGGAGAGGTGGATTCCCAGAGCCGTCTGGTTGTCGGCGCGTAGGCGCCGCCCCATTTTTTCGGTGAGCATCATAATAAGAGAGGAGAGTTTTTCCTGGTCGTCGGTTTTTTCTCCTAGAGAATATTCTTGGCCGAAGCTTTTACGGCTTGACTGAAAATCATCGATTTCCCATCCCCGCAGCCGTAAATACCAGTAATGGCCGACGATGCCCTTAAAGACAATTTTCCTCAAAAAATTGTCTTCAGCCGCCAAAAAATCCAATGGCGTAAAAATTCCCGCCGCATTAAGCCGTGCTTGATAGCGGATATTAATTCCGTTTAAGTTGGTTAATTTTAATGGTGAAAAAATCTGGTGCAGATTTTTACAATCGATAATGTCGAGCCCGTCTGGTTTATGTAGAGAAGAGGCGAGTTTGGCAAGAAAACGGTTTGTCGAGATTCCGATGTTGCAGGAAATCCATTCGCCGATTTCCTGCCTGAATCTTTTTTTGATTTCGGCTCCGATCTCGACGAGGGTTTTTTTAAAATAGCCGTCCATCCCGGAAAAATCTATCACCAGCTCGTCGATTGACTTGGGTGTAACATCAGGGGAATAATCTCTGCATATTTTGTTGAATTTGGCGTGGACATCCCGTACGAGTTCCGGGTCATTTTCCCGAACAATGACGCTTGGGCAGATTTCCCTGGCGTCTTTTACCCTCATGCCGGTTTTTATCCCCAATTTTTTTGCCTCGATTGAAGGAGCCAGGATGCAGCCGCCGGGAGTCGGATAAGCAGCGATCACAAGAGGCTTTCCCCGGAGGTGGGGGTTGGCCTGCTGTTCAACTGTGGCAAAGCAGGAGTTTAAGTCAATGTGCATAACCTCAGGAAGATTTTGGTTAAGTTGAGTTGCCATCGCTGACCTCCTCTAAAACCCAGTCGAGATTTTCCGTGTCAAATTTCAAACGGAAATCCAGATTTCCGTCGCTGACATGGAAAATATGAAAAAGATTGCGGCCCTCTCTAATTGTATGGTGATAAGCGATTTTTTTTATGAAATAGTCGCGCAGACGCCAGCGCATTTTATAGGGGACGGCTTTGTTTTTTTCGTGATTATACGAAGTTATCATACTGACTTTTTCAAAAATCTGTTCATTCATGTTAATATTATTTTAGTGAACATTAGTTCACTTTGTCAAGGGGAAGTTAATTTGTTAGAATTTCATTCTATGATGAAAGCTGTAATTTTTGATCTGAACGGCGTCATTGTCAATGATGAAAAATTCTGCCAGGAAGCCTGGAGGATTTACGCGCCTAAAAATAATCTGGTGATAACCGAGGACGATTTCAAGAATCATATCACCGGCAGCACCAATAAGGAGATTTTCAAATACCTTTATAAAAGAGATCTGCCAAGAGAAGAGTTTGAAAAAAGATCTAATGATTATCTTGATATTGTAATTAATTTATTTAAAGAGCATCTGAAACCGGCTGACGGAATGGTCAATCTGCTGGATTTGTTGAATAACAGATTTGATTTAGCCGTTGCCAGCAGCGCTTATCCCCGTTACTTTAATTACATAATTGACGGTTTAAATTTAAGAAAATATTTTAAAGTTTTGCTGAACGCTTTTGACATTGAAAAAGCCAAACCCGACCCGGAAATATATTTAAAGGCCGCATCGCTTCTGCAAGTTCAACCGAAAGACTGCCTGGTATTTGAAGATACCTTGTTGGGTATAAGGTCGGCCAAGGCAGCCGGGATGAAAGTCGTCGCCATCGCATCTACTTTTAAAAGAGATGAACTGGGGCAAGCAGATAAAATAATTGACAGTTTCACTGGTTTGACTTTCCAGGATTTAGAGTTGGGGTAAACACTGTAAAAACAATCAAGGCTAAGAATGCCATAAGGCTTCCGTAATAAAAAGTAGACGAAGGGTTTATCTTATTCCAAATCAATCCGCCTAAAGCCGACGCCATAAAAGCACCGACTGCCATGAGAGTTTGGTGGAGTCCGAAGTAGCTTCCCGATTCCTCCTTTTTAATAAATCCCGCCACATAAGCCTTAGAGATGCCGTCGGTGAATGCAATATAGATTCCGTAAATAGGAAACAAAATCCAAAGGAAAGCGGGATTTTTGATAAAGCCGAAGAAAAAATAGACAATCGAAAATACCAGCAGACCGATTTCAAAAACTTTTTTTGCGCCGATTTTATCGGCCAGCGTGCCGGCCGGCGTGGAAAAAAGCGTATAGGCAATGTTGTAAACGACATAAGTCGCAGTAGCCAAGAGGGTAGTGAAGCCGAGATTTTTCGCCTGAAGAATCAAGAATGCGTCAGAACTGTTTCCCAAGGAAAAGATAAAGCTGACGATTAAAAAAAGCTTCAAAGACGGGTCTAAGGATTTAAAATCGATTTTGACTAATTGTTTTTTTTCCTGTTGAACAACTTTTTTTTCCGTGACAACAAGAACAAGAAGAATGACGCCGATTATCGAGGGAATAAAAGCAATGAAGAAAACCCAGCGCATATTTTCCTTGAGAAGGTATAAAAATATCAGGGCGATTATCGGGCCGAAGACCGCTCCCAGACTATCAAGGGACCGGTGAAAGCCAAAGATAAACCCCTTATTATGGGTTTCTGTATTTTCGAGAAGAATGCTGTCGCGGGGAGCAGTCCGGATGCCCTTGCCGGTACGGTCTAAGAAACGGGCGAGTAAAACCAGCGGCCAACTTTGCGCCAACCCGATTAAAATTTTGGAGAAAGCCGTCAATGAGTAGCCAAGAG
>JAHFKS010000016.1 GCA_023245215.1 Candidatus Microgenomates bacterium
AATACAATAAATGGGGTTAACGGTGAATATTATATTGCCGTCGGCGACATCCGTTTTGATTATGATAATGAAGGTGGGGGAGGGACGGCTTTTTCACAAGGAGAGTTGATTACCGGCACCGGAGGCGGATCCCCAACAGGATACCTGGTTTCATTAATTGACAACGGAACAACAGGGACGTTGGTTTTGAGAAATGTCCATGGCACGTTTACTGACAACCAAACAATCACCGGCGGAACAACCGGAAGAACTGCTTTGGTAAATGGTGCAGTCAATTCTATTACTCCTTCTAAACAAGCGCCTTTTGGAACATTTGCCGGAGGCAAATTATTCGGCGCAAGAGGGGTCTGGATTACAAACTATGCCGGCAGCGACGGAAACAATTTCAGCTTAATTGATTCAACCGGAACCACTCAAAATCCGCCGACTACTGTATCAATCATCGTCAACAGTATAGTTTCCGGAGACAGGGTGAGCGTTTTTCGGACAATCGGCAATAATGAAATTGTTGATAAATCAGTCTATACGTCGGACGCAAGTGCCAATACTTCCGGGTCAGGTACTTTTACAGTGACAGTTGCTATTACGGCTGATACACCAACTACCGGCACTTTAAGGGTAGTCAATAGGGATGCCAGCGGTTTGATTTTGGACGAACAGTCATATTCGTATTCTTCCTGGACCGGTTCGGTATTTACTTTGACAGGAGGAAATCTGACGCAGACTTATGACAGTAATGATACAGCTTATGTTCCTTATATTGACGTTACTGCCTCATCAACATCTGTTTCCGTCAATGTATCTTTTGTTACAAATCGTTACGTAGTCACCCGGGTTAGGAAAAAAGGAATCATTCCTTTTGCTGTTACCGGCCAGTTGACAAACAGCGGGTTGACTGCGACAGCGATTAGGACAAATGACAGCATCGTCACATGATAATATAATGACAAAAGAAGAAAATATTTCAAAAAGCATCCGCTTCAGGCTGTTTTTGCAGACTGTTCTCACGATTGCCCCGGTAATTATATTGATTATTTATATCAATATAGTTTCTTTGCGCAATTCTAAACAGATACAGCTTAATCAATTAAGAAATTCTGCCAAACATATTGCTACAGAAAACACTCAGATCATCGAAGGAGCCCGCCAGCTTCTTATAACTTTATCTACTTCTGACTATATTAAATATCCTAATTTAGGTTGTTCAAAATATCTATCAGAAGTGATTTCTAAATATCAAAGATACAGTAATATTGCTCTTACTGATGCCCAAGGGAATGTTATTTGCAGCGCGAATGCCCCGCAGACTTTAGTAAATGTTTCCGACCGTTATTTTTTTAACGCGGCTATTAATAATAAAGATTTTTCTGTAGGAGAATATTCAATAAGCCGTGTAACCGGAGATCCGATAATTAGCTTGGGCTATCCAATATATAATTCCAATGGAATATTAACAGGCGTAGTCTATTCTTCTTTGGATTTACAATGGCTGAAAAACTTTAGTATTGATTTAGGATTAAATAATCAGGCTGTTTTAATGCTCTTAGACAGAAACGGGGCAATCCTGGTGAAAGTTCCTGATTCTAATGTATCGATTGGAAAAAAATATTTTAAGGTTAATTTAATTAAGGATCTTGTCAATAAAAAAGATGTTATAGAGTTTAAAGAAAAGAATAGTGAAAAATATTATTATGCCTTTCAAAAGATTGGTTTATTGGAGTCTAACCCATATGCAGTGGTTGGTTTGCCCGAATCAGTTGTTTTCAGCCAGCCGAATATAGATTTTAGAAATAATCTTTTTCTTTCAATAATAATCAGTTTAGCGTCGATAATCGCTGGATGGTTTATCGGCCAGTCGCTTATTACTCATGTGGTTTTTGCGATGGGTAAAGTAGACCAGTTGAAAAAAGACTTTGTTTCTTTGGTTTCCCACCAACTTCGGACTCCACTGACCGCGATAAAATATTTCAGCGAAATTCTCCTTTCCGGATCACCAGGAGAACTGAAATCAAAACAAAAAGAATTTTTGCTGGATATTCATAATTCAACCAACCGGTTAATTTCTCTGGTAGGAACGCTTTTAAATATCTCCCGGATCGAGTCGGGAAAAATAAAATTACATTTGCAAAAAGTTTCTTTACCCGGATTGATAAAAAGCTGCCAATCAGAAATAAACCACTTGTTTATTAAAAAAAATCTTAAGTTTGTAATTAAAAACTATCAGTCAGCCGGAGCAGTTTTCATTGATGTTAAACTCATTCGTCAAGTGATAAATAACTTACTGACTAACGCAGCTAAATACAGTTACCCAAAATCTTCAATTGAAGCAAAAATTATCCAAGGCAAAAAAGAAGTAACAGTTAGCATAAAAAATCATGGATTTGGAATTTCCCATTCAGAAAAGCCAAATATTTTTTCGAAATTTTTCAGGAGTGAGGCAGCCAGGAAAGCCGATCAAGAAGGCTCCGGTCTGGGTCTTTATCTAAGCAAATTGATTGTTGAGATGCACCAGGGAAAAATCTGGTATACCAGCTCGTCGAAAACTGGAACGGCCTTTTTCTTTACTTTGCCCGTTTGATTGTGTTAAACTTTTTTTAAACAATGAAAAAACTTCCTAAAGTGATGATTATTGAGGATGACAAATTTATCCTCAAGGCGATGGATTACAAATTCATTGAGTCAGGATTTGAAGTCAAAGTAGCCATGTCTGCAGAAGAAGGCCTATTAATTCTCAAAAAATGGCAGCCGGACGCGATTGTTTTGGATATTCTGCTTCCTGGGATAGACGGTTATGCTTTTTTGAGGACGGTCAAAGCCGATGCAAAACTAAAAAGTATTCCTGTTATTATCTCATCCAATTTAGACGAGGAAGTCGGTCACCATCCGCTCGCCAGTCAATACATCGTTAAAAGTGACCTTGATCTTGACGAGTTGGTTAAAAGAGTGAAAAAGGTTATTAAAGGTTAATCAACCGCTGCTTTTATTCATGTAATTTTTCTTGGTTTATTCTTTATTCCTATATAAATTTGTTATATTTTTTTGTCTTAAGCATATTAAAAATAAAATCTACAAAATATTATATTAATAATCAATTTAGAATTGTTATTAACAGTTAACAAATTATGATATTATTTTCTTAATATGATAAAGGTTACAATTGGCCTTCCTTCAAACGGATTTATTCGGACAGAAACAACCGTCAGTTTGGTAACTGCTGTTGCAAATACGAAAGGGATTTATTTTCGGTTAGCCAATCCTACCGGGTGTTATATTCATCAAAACAGGGAACTGATTGCCCTTGAAGCTTTAAAAGAAAATTCCACCCACCTTCTATTTGTTGACGCCGATATGGGTTTTCCGGAGAATGCAATTGCTAAACTGATTTCCCGAAATAAGCCAATTATCGGAGCCAATTACAACTATCGGAATAATCAGGGAAAATCGGTTATTCAATTGGATACAACAAAATTCAAAGATGGCGAGGTTAATGTTCATGATAACCCAAAAAATAAAGGGGAAAAGCTGGCGACGATAAAATACCCAGAAGAACCTTTTGAATGTCTCGCCGTTGCCACAGGATTTATGCTAATTCAGATGGAAGTTTTTAAAAAACTTCCAAGGCCTTGGTTTTTCTTTAAACCGAGCTCGGATTCCGAAGGAATGGTAGGAGAAGATATCTGGTTTTGCAGATTGGCAAGGAAACATGGAATAGAAATTTGGTGTGACCCCACAATTCAGATGACTCATGTAGGAACCGCTTTTTACTAATACTATGCCAGCAATACGCGATTATTCACAAGCTTATCACGCCACAACTACCTATAAGCATATTGAAGTGCCTATGCCAAATTACCAAACGGGGGATCTATTAGTAGCTCTTTTATCAACGGACGATAGTGCTGCCGCAAGCATGGCAACTACAGCTGGCGGTATGCCGGTTCCTTATGTCTTTTACAACGACGATACAGGCGGCACCCCATCCTGGACGGATTACACGGTTCAGGCAAACGACAGCAATGCCGGAGACTGGTTCATGACTCCAACTGTGCCAACTGTCAACGACTGCATCTACTTCGGAAGCACAGAAAAGTTTAACAGAATAAATGTTTTAAATAGCGTCGCAGGCGCAGCAACCACCAATACCGTTTGGGCGCTGGAATATTACGATAGTGGTACAGGTTGGACAACATTAACTACATTAACAAATACTTTTGGTGCTAATATGGAGTTTGTCAACACTGTCCATGCGGAAGCTACATGGAATCTTCCCGCCAACTGGGCCACAACAACTCCTGCTGGTTCAACCGGTGGATTTTCACAAACGGCCTACTGGGTACGCTGGCGCTGTACCACCAGCAACACCTTTCAAACCCGTCCTGTAAGTACGCAGGCGTGGATCTTCCCGATTCTAAACGGCAATAACGGCTGGCGTCTGCTTTATTCAAACTTTACAGGAACCACGCCTGCCCCGATATGCGCTATGTGGAAAATAGCCGGCGTCAACGAAGATGACACAACATTTTTTTACCTAAACGCGGAAACTCCGGGTGCGGAGCTTATTTCCATCCGCGACGTGGAACCCTCTGTTGATACCGGAGTGGCCGCACTTACCATAAACGTAACTGCCGCAACCAGAAAATTTGTCCGTACTACCGGGAACTTTGTTACAGACGGTTTTTTGGTAGGCCAAACCATTCAAACCAGCGGATTCACCAACGGTGGCAACAACACCAGTAAAATCATCGAAAGTATTTCCACAACTACCATCACCAATGACACAATCACCGTCACTTCAGGAACGGGTCTAGTAGACGAGTCTGGAAACAATGACGAAAGGGTTATCTGTTTTCCGTTCAACGGACTTGGATTTGCCACTTCCAACGCTGCCAGCGCCACAGGTCGAAACGCCCTGCCGACAATGACCACGGATAAAGATAACTGTCTTTTGATCTGGCAAGCTGCCCCCGACGCGATTTCGGTTCCCTGTATTATTGAGGGGGCCTGTCAGTTGATTGCCGGTAAAGATAACACCGGGTTTTCAGATAGCTGCGCATGGGGCTTCCAGGCAAAGGCAGGTACTACTCCCACTGTTTATGAATCCTCCATGAATACTTCCGGCATTGTAACAGAGATGGCTGTTCTTGCCGTTAATTCTCCGTCAACCGGTGCAACCGTCATTCCCGGATACACTGCTTCGGATTCATCAACCTATGTTACACCGCTTACCGGAGCAGCTTTTTCAGGATTCGGCACCGACAGTGCAACAACCAACACCATTACCACAACCTTCACAGGCACAATAAACGGGAAGCCGTTGGTTGTGGGAGCAACAACCGTTACCCAGGCAGATACCGGCATCAATTCTTATCACGCCATGAGTGAATGTGCAGGTGTGGTTACTGCGAAAACCTGGGCCGGGGTAAGAACCGTCATTGCCTCCAGGAATTTAGCCAGCCATAATATTCTATTTCATATCCAGCCTATGCTTCCTGTTGATATCCAAACCACCGACTCGGTTTCTTTAAACGGAGTCATGGGAGTTGCCATAGGATTGGCATCAACAACCAGCAGATTTAAAGTCTGGCATGTGGGCGGAACTTTTACCAGCTGGGGTACACAGCGCCATTCGCCAGTTGTAATAAACACCGATGCATCAGACGGAATCATCCAAACAACAGAGTCCGGCGGATCTTTTGACCCAACAGGCGTTACTGTAATCGGAGTCATGGTTTCGGGAAAGATTGTTTTGCCGCGCTGGTTGGTTGGTTCGGTCTGGGCACTTGATACCTGTGTAGTGGCCGGAGGTATTTCCACCGAACCTTTGGATCTTCCTCAAATAATCCGGGCCTATGCCGACGGACACGAAAGAAGGAGTGGTATTCTTGAGGGAACCGGACAAGCACTCATATTGGGTCCTTTACAGCTTGGAGATGGAGGTACAAACCCGATATATCTCGGTCTGGATTCAACCGCAATTGAATTTCCGCGTCAGTACGATAAAAGCAGACGGGAAGTTTACTACAACAGCGTCGATAACTATGCCGGGCTTATTTACTACGCCGGGCCTGGAGACACCATTCTCCACCAGAACAGCGTCGTCTCAAGTCCCAGCAGATACAAGTGGGGCCTCCATTCCAGTTCCTTCGCAAATTTTGCCACATCAACAAGGGCCAGAAGCAGCAATGTGGCCACGATTGTAACATCCTCTGCCCATGGGTTATCGACCGGCAATACCGTCGCCGTCCGCAATCTGGCCGACACAACATATAACGGCACTTGGACAGTTGCTTCAACTCCAACCGGATCCAGTTTTACCTATAACAATACCGGTGGTGATGAAGGAGAAATTGCCGACACAAACGGAACTGTCGGACCGTACTACAACTTTTCCGGATTGTCGGTAATCGGGGCGGGGACCATCACCCTTGGGAAAACCTTTCATATTACGGGTTTAACAATCAATAATTATTCTACGTTAGACATGACCGGATTAAATTTTGACGTCGGTAAAATTCTTAATGTTCCCGCAGGAAACGATACTCTGACAACTAGCGCAGCAACGTTTATTGAAAACAGCGAAATTGACGTCACCGGCGTAACGGCAGGTAATAGATGGTGTTCTGTTGCTTCCCCGGTAATCTTTGAAAACAACACTTTTACTGGGTCGGCATCTGCTGGTCATGCAATAAGAATTACTTCGGCAGGTACATATACTTTCGTCGGTAATATTTTTAACAGTTTTGGTCCTGCAAAAAGATCATTTAATACCGGAACCGGAGTCAATAGTGGAACAGAAGTAATTACCTTAGATGATGCTCACGGATATTCAAGCGGGGATCCTGCTTATTACCAAAAACAGGGAGGAACACAAGCAATTGGTTTGACAGATGGAAATCTTTACTATGTCCGTAATGAGTCTTCAACAACAATTACCCTTTATGATACTGCTGCTCATGCTATTGCAGGAGGCGCGACTGGGAGAGCCGACTTGACTTCCGGCGGTTCGGAAACTCATTATATATATTCCGCAGGAGCAGCAATCTATAATAACTCCGGAGGCGCAGTTACGCTGAATATTTCAGCCGGTGGTACTACTCCTTCTATCAGGGAGTCTAATGGTTCATCAACTACGATTAATAATTCCGTTACTTTAGAAGTAAACGGTGTTAAGACCGGAAGCGAACCAACAAACTATGTCAGGTGCAGGATTGAAGCGAGATTGGGAGGATCATTGCCGGCAGGTACCCAAATTATGAATACAGAAGCGCAAACATCATATGGTAGTGAAGGTTATTACAAAGCAACTCAATCCGTCAATTATACTGGCGATCAGCCAGTGACAATAAGGGCGAGGTATAAAGGATATATACCTTTCGAGACTACAGGAACAATTACTAGCAATGGATTAGCAGTAACTGCAGTTTGGATTACTGATTCTAATTTCACTCCTTAATTGACTTTTGATTCGGATATTAGAGATGGGGAAGGTAATTTGGAGATTTCTGCTATCCAGTTTGGAAAAGGTCCGGGAAATGTCCTCTTATCTTCCCTCAAAAGAGGAAGAAGCCAGTTAAAGCCTTCGATGTCGATGCATTCGACAAATTTAGTTTTACCACTATCATTTACCGGCAGGTCGACAACCAATGAAGCATTTTTTTCATAATCTTTGCTTTTTTTGAGCTTGCTTATGTATTCATTCAGTCCGATTGTTCCAGTTAGGGCAATAATATCTTCCAAAAAAAAGAACCAGCGGTTCCGGGAATATATTTTCCTGACAGGCTGGCTGTAAAACGTTGCCGTTTCAAAATTGAGCGGCGCTTTAGGTATTACCGGAGTTTTTACTTCTGTTTTTTTAACTTTAGTAGGAGCTTTTGTTCTAGAAACTCTCTTGGCTGATTTTTTTGGGCTGGATTTTTTCTGCTGCCGAAGTAATTTTTCCTTGAGGATTTTTTCTTTGAGGACTTCTTCCGGGCTTTCTTTTTTTGGAAAAAAATCAGGTATTATTCCCATAGATTTATTATCTTTAAATTCGGTAATTTTGTCAAGCGTCTTCTTCGTCGTCGCCGCTTTTTAAAGTCTTATCGATGATCAGATAAAATAAACCGAGAATAAAGAATATTATTGCCGGAACGACAAGGAGCAGGCCTGTTGCCGCTAAAGTCAGAGTCCATTGGATGGGAATCAGAGTCAGGCCGCCGGCCAGCTGTTGGATGGTATAGAGTTCAAAAAGGGCGGCTATAAAAAAAATTATGACGCCTTTTAATAATAGTTTCTTTTGAAGAAAAGAAAAAATAAGAAGTATTCCGGAAAAGAGAGCGATAGTTTTTATGACAATTGATACGGCGGTGAATGGGACTCTTGATAGCACGTCGGCATTGACAAACTCAAAAGGCGATTTCAAAACCAGATTTACCGGGCCGGCGACTGAATCAAGGACATATCCGAGGACAAAAAGACCCAGGACGGCAACGGCGATATATTCTTTTTTCATAATTATTTTTTAAGATCCCTCGACTTCGGGGAAGTCAGACTTCCCTTCGCTCGGGATGACAACGTGCGCTTAACTTTTTTCTTTTTTTTGGAAACTTTTATTTCGATAGGTAAAGTATTGCCCAAGACTTGCGGGTCATGGACGTTGTGGGATATGACGTATTGCGAGGTCCTGTCCGGCGTCACTTTCCAGGGCGCATCGATTATAAGAGTATCGTTGCTGTTGATGATGATATTTCTCATCTGGCCTTCGCCGACTCCGCGGGAAATCCATAAAGGATAGCCTACGAATTCATTTGACTTCCATTTTTTAGTCTTGTCGGTCAAAGTCTGCGATGAAGCCAGGCTGACCCTACCTAAATCTTCTTTCCAGGGAAGCGAGGCATTTTTTGCCAGATGGGCCAAGCGGGGATTATTTTTTATAAAATCTTTTGTTAAGTACCATTCGTCATACCGATAGTCTTTTCTGGTTTTGGAGATGTACTGGACTTTTAGGTATCCCGGCCATTTTTCATCGGGTTTAATACTAACGCAGTCCCTCTTATTGCCGTTAATATCGGTAATTATCATAAATTCTTTTTACTATTATAGATATTTATCTTACAAAAAATCAACTCTAAAAGATTTGGTCAAAATAACCGTATGTCAGGGAAGCTCTGTTGGTCCAGTTGGTGGAAAAACTTGTATCGCCTTTGGTATATCGGTATGCCCCGGAGCTGTCTTCTTTCATGACAAACCAGGCCCCGGTCTTGTCGACGAAGCCGTAATAGGCAGGGGAGGAGGCGTCGTCAATCTCGCTGATTTTGTAGCCGTCGGTCGGAGTTTTTATCGCCGGGTCGATGACGGTTCCGGTCGAGTCTTTGACGGCGATTGTTCCCGGTCCGGGAACGCTGCCAAAGAAGGCGGCGTGGGTTTTTTTGGTGAAAACCGACATCATAAACAACCCGGCGCCGGCCGAAGCGATTATTTTCAAAAATACCCTCCGGTCATTATCAACTCCTTCTTCGACAACCTCTCCGTCCTCGACTTTACTAGGTTCTATTTTTTCCTGGTCTTTTGTAGACTTGGCAATAAAGGATTTTTTAGGAGTTTTTTTGACAGGTAGGACAATCGGCGCGATAATAATCGCTTTACGTTTTTTGGGGACGACCAATTCCATAAAATAGGCGAATAAAGGAAAGAAAATGACGGCGCTGATTATCTGGGCGGTTGACTGGGCTTTTAAAAATGACGTCAGCGTCATCACCGTTACCATTATAAAACTATAATAAATAATTATTTTTTTCATTGTTTTATTTCAACAAATTTATCACTGACAAAACCGCGCGACTTACTATCTATTAAGATTTGATACCAAGAGTCCTGTTTAGCAACTATCTGGTACTGTCTTTTTGATTCCATTGTGCTGACTATTTTGCCCGAAGTTGAAGGAATCTGCCGGATATTTATTTTGTCCGTTTTGAATTCTTCTTTTAATATAACGTACGAAAATTTTTCGGATTTGGGGCTTGGTGTAAGTACTATTTTTGGGGCAGTTTTTTTATTATTAATAGGTTTTTTTACGACCGCTAAAAAACTCATTACGAACAAAAATATAAAAAACACGGACGTAATTATAATAGCTCTTCTGTTAATCTTAGGTGACGGCAATAGCGAGGTTTTTTTGTCAATTATCTGTACTAAAACCGAGTAGCAGAAATATAAAGTTACCGGCAGAAATAATAATTGAAATAAAAGCTGGCTGCTGTTTTGGCTGGAAAGAATTCCGGAGACAGTAATAAATAAGGCGATTAAAAAACAGTAGTAAAATAGAATTTGTTTATTTTTCACTATTGTTATAATATATAAAATTGAAATCAAAGTCAAAAATGAAAAAATATATCGTCTACGTCGGCGTAGTGGGCCAAATTGCCTGCGGTAAAGGAGTTTTGGTTGATTACCTAATAAAAAAACTTGGTTTTGCTTCGTTTTCACTTTCTTCGATTATCCACGACGAGTTAAGAAAAAAAAGAATTAAGGAATTCACACGCAAGACGCTTCAGGATATGGGTGACGAGTTAAGACGCAGTTCTGGTGATGAAGTTCTGGCGAGGAGAGCTGTTGAGGTCTTGAAGGGTCAAAAAAAGGATAGGGTGGTGATTGAAGGAATCCGTAATCCCGGAGAGATTGAATATCTGAAAAAGAATCCCAACTTTGTTTTGATTGGAGTCAAGGCCAACAGGGAGTTTCGTTTCAAAAGATTGTTGCAGCGGTCCAAGCCCTGGGATCCTAAAAATTGGAATGACTTTGTCAAAGTCGACAGGCGTGATTTGGGCGTCGACCAAAAAGAATCAGGGCAGCAGGTAGGAAAGTGTCTGGCTTATTGCGGCTATGTCTTGACCAACAACAAAGATCAAAAAGACTTTCAAAGAAAAATAGATTTAATGATGAAACAAGTCTTCAAATTAAATAGAGTTCTCCGCTAACGAACGTGAATAATTAAAAATAGATTGTTGTCGTGCTATAATATTGTATGGTTAGCCGTCCAGAAGATTCATTAAGACCTCCAGGATTTCCTCTTTCAGAACAAGAACTTCAATCGTTTAAACGGACTATGATGGCAAATATCGTCAATGGCAGGCTCGATAATTATTATGACGATTGGGTTTTGAGGGGGAAGCCTAGGGAATTATTGACGCCGACGGTTGCTTTGGCCATATTTCCAACTCCTGCTCTGACTCCAGAGAAATATATTCTTGAACCTGAAGCATTAATTGTCGCCCAAGACCACCGGCCCATAATTGAATATTGGAAGGATGCGGTATCACTTCCATTTTCAGAAAGAGCCGCAGTTTTCGAGCAAACATATTTTCGGGAACTGGTTGCCGGAGGCGAGCAGCTTTTACTTGAAAGTATGGACATTTTTAGTACAAATTTGACTCCGAGCGCTATGGTATTGTTTGGGACAACTGGAGAATCCAAAGTAGAATCGGCTTATCTGATAGCTCCAAGATTTATTCCTCCTTCAGCAATATATAATCACATGAAAGCCCAGGCAAATATTTATTTACACGCAAGCTAAATTTTATACATGAATTTTTCAGCAGCCAGTTCGTAGTCGAAAAGTTCTTCATCATTAAACCAGACTTTGATTTCTTTTTCGCCGTCTTCGACTGTGTCTGAGGCGTGGATAAGGTTGCGAAGGGGTCGGTTTTGTTCGTTGGCCAGGTCGATAGTATCGTGGGAAAAGTCGCCCCTGATAGTTCCCGGTGCAGCCATGACAGGGATCGTGTTGCCGGAAAGCTTGCGGACGATTTCAATACAGTCATAGCTTTCAACCACTGTCAAAAAAACCGGTGATTCCTGGAAATATTCGATCAGCCAGCTTTTGACTATTTTTCCAATCGCCACCGCGTCATTGGTTTTGAATACGCTTTTCGCATCCAAACCCTTCTTCTCATAATTCGTCAACGTTCGTTCACCTACTTTTTTGAACCAGGCATCGGTTTCCGGGTAGTGGGTGATGACTTTTTCTTTTGTTGCCCACTCGAACTTTAATCCGATGATTTTGAGGCCCACAGTTTCAAAACGGGTAATTATTTTTCCAATGATTCCCCGCTGGACTCCGTCTGGTTTGATAATCAGTAAGGCTCGCTGTTTTTTCATTTTAAATAAAGAGCGTCGATTTCCCGCTCATAATTCTTAAATTCTGTCTTTGGAAACCAATATTTTATTTCCCTTTCAGCTTCTTCGACAGATCCTGAAGCGTGGACAAAAGTTTTTACCACTCTGTCTAAACCCGAGGAAAGAGTAGAGGAATCAAAAGAAAAATCCGAATGTAGTGTACCTGTTTGAGATAGTAATGGTATAGTATGACCTCTTAGTTTTCTGGCTATTTGGATAGCCCCCGGTCCCTGCCAGACCATGACAACTATGGGACCCTCCTGCCAGTATTTTATTAGTCTTTCGTAGACAAAAGCCCCAAGGCGCGTCGTGTCATCGGTGCCCATTTTTTCTTTGACATTTTCTCCGGACTGTTTGAAAGAAGAGATAGTTTTTTCTCCCATTTCCTTAATCCAAGCAGGTGTTCCGGGATAATGGTTTTTGATTACTTGAGCGTCAGGACGGAGCATCTTGGCAGCCAAAAGTTTCATTCCGACTTTTTCAAACGTATCAACAATCGTTCCAATTAAGCCCCGTTTGACAGCGTCCGGTTTGATAATAATGAGAGTTTTTTCAATCATGATAATCTATTATAGATGTCTTTTGTAATCTCTTCAATGCCTTTATTACCGTCGATATTCACCCACTTGGTCCAAACCTGATTGTCTACAAGCATTTGATACTGTTTAAAAGTCTTTCTGATAAATTCAAAGTCTTTTTCCCTCCGGTTTTTTTCTTTGTCTTCGCCGCCCTTGCGCGCTATGGCAGTATCAGGGTTGACATTTAAATAATAAACGGCGTTAGGGATTTCGATTTTAAAGTTTTTGGCGTAATCCAAAGCCATTTTTAAGTCAATTCCTTCGAGAGTCTGGAAGACGAGAGTGGTGGTGAAATAACGGTCGGCGATGACAATTCCATCCTTTCTTTTTTCAGCGATCATTCGCGCGTCCATGATAAACTGCATTGTATAGAGGAGAAACTGCTGTTCGGCTGTCATATCCTTATTTTGATAGAGAAACTCTTTTATTAGGCGACCGACGTTTCGTTCATAGTCTGGATATTTGATAAGAGAAGCTTTTTTACCGTTTGCATTGAGCATTTTTACTAAATTTTTTCCTTGAGTTTCACATCCCGCCCCATCAATACCTTCTATAACGATAAACATGAATTCATTATAGCAAATCTGATAAAATACTACTATTGCTCCCATAGTTCAACGGATAGAACAAGCCCGTCCTAAGGGTTAGATGGTGGTCCAATTCCGCCTGGGAGCACAATGATAAATGCTACGAGATTAAGCCGAAAACACCTTATCCGCCACCACATTCATCGAGTGACTTCGAGCGAGTATTTCCGCGTCCTGGTTCTCAGGACAATCGGAAATTTTTTGCTGTTTTCATCGCTCTTCATGATAGCCAAAACTTTATATGCTCCCGTCCGTGAAGAAATTAAATATTTTATCAATACCAGGCTCCAAAAACAGTATATAATAGCCGGGATTCAAGATTCAAGATTTATTAATCAAGAATCCGGACAAACCAAGGGGCTGTTGGCGAAGGCTTTTAATTTTAAGCAGATTGAGGTTTTGACTCCGCAGGATCCCCAGTTCAGCATTGTCATTCCTAAAATCGGCGCCAACGCAAAAATTTTTCCCAACACAAACGCTTCCAACGAAAAAGAATATCTGGATGTTTTGTCAAAAGGAGTTGCCCATGCTTTGGGGACGGCATTCCCTGGAGAAGGGGGGCACATCTTTCTTTTTGCCCACTCGACAGACTATTTTTGGAATGTCGGCGCTTACAACGCTGTTTTCTACCTTCTTTATAAGCTGGAAAAAAATGACGAGGTCGACCTTTTTTACCAAGGCCAACGTTATGTCTACAGGGTCATTGGTACGGAGATAGTCGATCCTTCGCAGGTCCAGTACCTGACGCGGAAGACCAACCGGGAGTTTCTCACTTTGCAGACTTGCTGGCCGCCGGGAACAACACTTAAGAGATTGCTCATCTTCGCAGTAAGAGTAGCCGAGTAGAAATAGTTAAACTGTTTTATCGTATCCCAACAAGGTATAAATCAGGGAGTTTATTGGCTTCAGGGTTAAGATTAGCAAGAACAATAATCTTTCCGTCAGAAGTCGGCGTGAAAAAGTTGGCTTCAAAAGGCCCTGAGTAGATAGTCTGACGGTTTTCATTGTCATAGTCGGCAATCATTATTTTTTTTGCCTCTTCAATTACCATGTGTTTAGAATCAGAATACCATTGGATTGGACTGTTAACCAATTCTGACTTCCAGTTGCCGACAAAATAATTCTTGTCCTCTTTTTTGTCATAGACATAAAGGGCGTTTTTTTTGACGCTCCTTGTCTCTAAAGTCTGGTTGCTGGCGATAACCGGCGGAGTAATCATCGGCGGCAGGCTAAGGTTATCCAGAGCTTGATACAAAACCTTGGTTTCGTTCGGAGAGAAAGAAACAACTTTAAAAGAATCTGAGGCCACTTTGGCGAAATCCAAGGGGTAAGTTTCCAGAATTTTCAGGAAGTTATCTTTTTTTTGCTTTTCCCAGGCGTCAATAAGAGTTGTTTTGGAGGATAGAGGCAGGGTTAAGACTTCCTGGTTTTCCTCCTCAAGTGATAAGAGATAGGATAGGCTTTGTTTGTTTTTGCCAAATTCAAAGATAGCTTGCTTGAGATCGGGTGAAACCGAGACTGTAGCATCGGTAAAATCAACCGACTCGGGCAGAAGGCTTTTTTTGACAATGGTTTTGAGAGGCGCAAAAAAAGGCAGTTGACTTCTGGCTGCCTCAAAAAGATAGATGCCGTCGCCGGCAAAAACAATCATTTTATCATTGTCCTGCATTGGTACTGCCTTGATGACGCCAAGATTGGTTAAAGGCGACAGGCTGGCGTTTATCGGAAACAAAACCGCATCCAGATTGATAACCAGCTCACCTTTCAAGTTGATTTTTTTGCTCCAGCTGGTGAATCCTTCTTTTTTAATGTCGACTTGGTAGTCGCCTGGAGACAGGGTTAGGTTGGTATCGGTGACACCTTTTAGGCTGTTGTTTAGGTATACTTTGGCGGTTTTCGGAGAAGAAGTAATGGCGATAATTCCAGTTGATGACAAAGTCTGATTTTTATAGTCAAACCTGTATCCACGGGCATAAGCAATAACTAGGCCTAATATAGTTACAAATAGCAAAAAAAATATCAATCTGGATATGAATTTCATACCTATGTATTATACAATATTAACTATGTTCTTTCGTCGCAAGATTGGCATCGACCTAGGTACGGCTAACACTCTAGTTTATGTCCAGGGAGAAGGCATTGTTTTAAACGAACCGACTGTGGTGGCTTATTCAATAGAAGACCTGTCTATGGCAAGGCAGGGTAAAAAAATACTAGCGGTCGGCGACGACGCCCGCGAGATGCTGGGCAGGACTCCGGGGTCTATAATAGTCTCCCGGCCGATGAAGGAAGGTGTCATAGCAGATTATACGACTACTTCGGCGATGATAACTTATTTTTTGAAAAAATCCTTGAAGGGTGGAGTTTTTTGGCCCGAAGTGATGATTTCTATTCCCGGGGGGTCGTCCCAAGTAGAGAAGCGGGCTGTTGTCGCGGCCTGCAAACAGGCGGGTGCGAGTAATATTTATCTGATAGAAGAACCTCTGGCAGCTGCGATTGGAGCAAAAATTCCAATTTCCCAGGCTTCCGGCCACATGATTGTGAACATCGGGGGCGGCACGACCGAAGTAGCCGTCATTTCTTTGGGCCAGCTTGTTGTCTACAAGACTGTCCGTGTTGCCGGTACAAAGCTTGATGAAGCCATCATCCAGCACTTGCGGAAAAAACACAATATAATCGTTGGCGAGCGGACAGCCGAAGACATAAAAATAAAGATCGGCAACGCTTTTATCGAAGACAATAAAGAGCCAAGAAAAATGGAGGTTAAAGGCCGTGATTTTCAGTCGGGGCTGCCTAAAATCTTTGATGTCGACGAAGTATCTGTAAATGAAGCCATGATTAAACCTTTAAAATTGATACTTGAAGGCGTCAAGGAAGTTTTATCCCAGACTCCGCCGGAACTGGCAGCCGACATTGTCGATAAAGGCATTGTCCTATCAGGAGGCAGTAGTTTATTGACCAATATTGACAGATATGTCACTTACTACACCGGCGTCTCTTCTTTTGTCGTTGATGAACCGCTTTTTTGCGTTATCCGCGGCGTAGGCATGGCAATTGAGAATTTGGATAGTTTTAAACAAGCTATCCGATAGTATTTAAAAAATTTTCAATTTTCAATTTTCAATTTTCAATGAACTTTAAAATCTCAATTTCAAAATAGACATATAGTATAATATATTATTAATAGTGTAGTTTTGTTCGCTAATTCTAATTTAGACTGAAAAGATAATGAAAATTCAACTTAATTTTTTTGAACGAAAAAGACATATAAGATTTAAAGTTTAATATTCATTATTTCCCATAGTATATATGTTTAAAAGCAATAAAAATACAATTCTTGAAATAAGCATTCAGGAGCAATCTAAAGAAATAGTCCTAGAGAAAATTATAAAATACATTAAGTCTCCAAAGGGTTTCTTCCATATTGTCTCCCTTAACCCGGAAAATCTGGTTATCGCTGGAGAGAACAATAAGTTCAAAAAGGTTATTGAGACGGCCCAAATCAAGATAATTGATGGTATGGGGGTTGTCCTGGCAGGCCGTTTGTTTAATTTAGAGCTGGAAAGGTTGACGGGGGTTGACCTAATGGAAAATTTGTTGAATCTGGCTTCTATTATGCGCTTAAGAGTGATGTTAATCGGCGGGAAACCAAATTTAGCACTTGAGTTAGCTGACTGCTACCAAAGACAATTTCCTGAAGCTAAGTTCAAAGGAGTTGAAGGGATTGCAGACATCAAAAATCCCAGAGAAGAAGAAGAGAAGGCGATTTTCTCAATAGTGCCCTCCTACAAGCCCCATATCATATTCGCTGCTTTTGGCTCTCCGGACCAGGAACTATGGTTAGCCCGTCACAGCGAGGAATTTGTCGGAACTGTCGTTATGGGCGTGGGCGGGGCGTTTGACTATTTGAGCGGTAAAGCCGATAGACCCTCTGGATTTATAAGGAAGATCGGGTTGGAATGGTTGTCAAGGCTGATTAGCCAGCCATGGAGGTGGAAGAGGCAGACGCGCCTGCTTAAGTTTATCAAGCTTGTTTTAGAGCAAAAATGGAAAAACAATTAGCTTCAACTATCAAGTATTTTGCCTTTTTCGGGTACTTTCCGAGTTTTGACGACGTTTATACCTTTTTTCCCAAGAAAATATCAAAAAAAAAGTTAAAAACAATGTTTGAGGCTAAAAAATATACTGTAGGGGAGTATAGTTCTCGTTTCGGTCTAGCGAAGCGTAAAATTTCAAAACGAAAATTAAATAGTTGGCGATTTAGACTGTATCTAAGGCTTATTTCGTTGTTTCCGCAGATAAAGTTGGTCGGCTTATCCGGCTCGATTTCCATGATGAATGCCAAAAAAGAAGACGATATTGATTTGTTTATAATTACGGCAAAAAACCGTCTATTTACGGGTAGATTTACCTCTTTAATACTAGCTTTTTTGCTTGGTTTGAAACGAAAACGAAACGATACTCGTTATGCGTTACAAGCTACACACTTCCAAAACAAAGTCTGCCTCAATCTTTTTTTTGATGAACGTGAATTAGGAATCCCAAGGTTTAAGCAGTCTGTTTTTGTCGGTCATGAAGTCCTTCAAATGAAGCCGGTTATTAATAAAGACAGGGTTTACGAACGGTTTTTAGAGGCTAATCAATGGGTAATGTCTTTCTTTCCGAATACTCCTAAAATTTCTAATTTCAAATTTCTAATTTCAAATCAATTTCCAATTTCAAAATTTAAAAATTATGAATTGAATAAAAATTTAAAATTTAAAATTGAAAATTTCAGCGGTTGGTTAGAAGGTCAACTCAAGAAATTTCAACTTAAGCTTATTAAGACGCACCAAACAACTGAAATCATTACCAATACCCAGCTTTGGTTTCACCCAGATGATTTTGAAAAGAAGATTAAACTTCCTTAGTGTAGCAGGTGCCGAGCCCGGCAGCTTCCAGTTGGTCCATAATGGTTTCCACACGCTTTACATCGATTTTCAAGGCATCGGAAAGTTGTTTTGAAGACATTTCGTCTATCTTGTCCATTACCTCGACCGCCTTGGAGAACAAAGCATCCCGTTCAACTTTTTTCACTTCCGCTTTTGTGGCTGGTGAAGCATCTGGTCCCTCCAGATTTTTCAAACGGGAATCAATATCGTCTAGTTTTTTTAAAATTACTTTTACGGATTCGTCCATAATATGGGAATTATATCAAATATTATTAATTCAATCTCCAGATAAAATAGTTCAAGAAAGCAGCATATGTGACCCAGAGAAGATAGGGGAAAAGGATCAGGGCTGAAGTTCTATTGACATTCCAAAAATTATCGATCATAACAACTATAATAGCCCATAAAGCAATGATTATTTCCAAGGCGAGGAAAATATCCTTAGCGCCAAAAAAAACCGGCGTCCAGAGGAAATTCAAAAGCAGGTGGACAAAAAATAATTGAACATTGAATTTTGCCTGGTCTGTTTTTTCCCTCCAGTTTATGTAAAGAGCAACTCCCATCAAGGAATATAGAGTCAGCCAGATAGGGGCAAATGCCCAGTTCGGCGGAGTAAATAAGGGTTTATTTAGACCGGCATACCAAGTAGAAAGAGCTGATGTCGTAAAGACAGAGCCGATGAGTCCGGTAAGGACAGGTATTAACAAAGAAATAAAAAGCCTCATCATAATTTTAAAAAATTAATAGAGCTCGTATACGGCAGTATAAGAGGCGTTAATCTTTACTGTCTGCTCGCTGTAATATGCGTTGTTGGTTGTTTGCTGGTTTGCACCTTCCTGACTAGTGGAAAACGATTGGTCCTCAGTTGGTGCAGTGCCGTTTAAAGCTTTCATTAATTGAAA